>JBOGJF010000253.1:0-6606 GCA_050747785.1 Vicinamibacteria bacterium | reverse complement strand
ACTCTGGAGAGCGCAGCGGGGACGCTCACCGTTGTCACCGCGAACCGGGAGCATAGCTTGGTGGGAGCGGTGTGTCGGTTCGTGCTCGGCGCGATCTCGGACAGCTCTCGAGCGTGATTCAGATCGTTCCCCAGCTGAAGGTGCTCGTCGCCTACGAGCCGGTCGATTTCCGGAAAGGAATCGATTCTCTGGCTTGCGTGTGCCGCGAGCAGTTCCATGTCGACCCATTCCTCGGGACGCTGTTCGTGTTCCGCAATCGTGCGGGCACGGCCTTAAAACTGTTGGTCTATGACGGTGGGGGGTTTTGGTTGTGCCAGAACCAACGGTCCTCACACTACACCTCCTGTCGTTCGAGATGAACATGTTGAGATGCCTTCGCCGAGGGTCGGTCGACGAGACGGTCCCAACGACTACAGTGCTTGGTAGGCGGATTCGGGCCAGGGTCCTCGTACAGATAGAAGTGGTCGTTGTAGGCATGCCCGGTGACGATTCCGTGCTTCGCCCAGGGTACCACCGTGTGCTCGTGGATTCCGAGGCGATTCGCTAATTCCTTTTTGGTCAGCATTCCTCGGTCCCGGAGTCGATCGTAGCGCGAGCGGAGCCGGTAGCGGTGCACGAGATAGGCTACCCGTTTCGGGGTGAAGTGGTCGGCCTCCCGCCCCGGTCGAGCCGATCCACCCGGACGAACTCCTCGCTCGTTGAGCAGCTCGGCGATCTCGGAGTAGACGTGGTCTTCGAGGAGCCGGTCGACGAGTTCCACGATCTCGGGCTGTGTCCTCACTTGCTGCGCGGAGGACTTGGGGTTCTGCGTCGTGAGCGTCTGCGTCTCGCCGCCCTTGAAGCGGACGTGGACCTTGGTGGTTTCCTCTCGCGGGAGTTTGATGAGTGTCGCGTCCTCTACGATGTGCGCGAGCATTCGCTTCCGCTCGCGGTTCGGCGTGGCCGGGTCAGCCCAGAGCTTTTTGAAGTCCGTCGTCATCGCAATCAGCCGTTCGCGGGTCGCATCGTCCAAGACGACCTGATCCTCGCATCGTGCACGCTCCCTATCCTCTCGTGCCTTGGCGAGGGCGCGCAGCTTGTCGTTCCAGTCTGCCTCGAGAGTATCGGCGACGAGGCGATTCCTCGGATCGATCATCATGAACCGGCGCTGCGCTAGATCCGCTTCGACAACAGCTCTCTCGATCGCACGACGCCGCAGTTGATTGGCCTCCTCCTGCCGAGCTTCGATCTCTTTTCGGATCTCCACCGCCAACTCGACGGCCGCCGGAGTCATCTTTTCCGCAACAAGCATCCCGACCGCTTCGTCGATGGGGCGGCCTGCGATCGACTGGCAGTTCGGCTCGGCGCGAGCCCCGTTCGCACGGTCGCACACGTACCATGACTCCAACCCGCCGCGACGCGCCGCGTATCTCACGCGGAAGTGTCTGCCGCACCGCCCACACACCGCCCGTCCCTGCAGAAGGGCGGCGCCCTCTCGAGGGGGAGACGCCCGAGCTACCTGGTATCCTCTACCGTTGCTTTCCAGCAGTCTGAGATTTTCCTGGTATCGCTCCCAAGTGAGGTAACCGGGATGAGCGTTCGGGATGCAAGCGAGCCAGTCACGGCATTCGCGCTTTCGGACTGACTTCGTACCGTCAGCAGTTCGGCGGAAGCTGCGCCGTCCGTAGGCGTAGGCTCCTGCGTATCGCGGATTGTACAGCGTGCGCATCGCCGCCGATGCAGTGAGCGGTCGGAAGATCACCTTGGTATCGTTGTTACGAAATCGAGACGGAAAGCAAAGGCCCTCGCTCCGAAACAACTTGACCGTCTGGTGTGCGGAGCCGACGCGGGAGAACGTCTCGAAGAAGTACGCGATCGTCTCCCGGACCTGTGAGTCTGGGTCGAGGACCACGTCGCCAGCCTCGTCGTACACGAAGCCGGTCGGAATTGGACAACGATACTCGCCGCGCCGCGCCTTGTTGAGGATCCCCCCGCGCAACCGCGCCTTCAGGACGTGAAGCTCCGCTTCGCTCATCGTTCCCTTGAGACCGAGAAGGAGGCGGTCGTTGAAGTTCGTTGGATCGTACACGCCATCCTCGTCGAGGATCAGTGTGTCAGCGAGCGCGCAGATCTCCAGCAACCGGTGCCAATCGGCGTTGTTCCTCGCCAGGCGGGAGACTTCGAGACCCATGACGATGCCGGCGCGGCCCATGCCCACGTCCGTGACCAGACGTCGAAAGCCTTCCCTCCAGGCTGCCGACGCGCCCGATTCGCCCTGGTCAGAGTCGATCACGACGACCCGCTCGTCGTGCCAGCCGAGTGCGGTCGCGCGTGCCCGAAGCGCGTACTGACGCTTGGTGCTCTCGATGTTTTCGACGACCTGCCGCATCGACGATT
This sequence comes from Vicinamibacteria bacterium, assembly GCA_050747785.1. Taxonomy (GTDB): domain Bacteria; phylum Acidobacteriota; class Vicinamibacteria; order Marinacidobacterales; family DATDRI01; genus CBDANW01. Next base: position 4,230 of record JBOGJF010000253.1, on the reverse strand, counting down.
GGCGGATGTACAGGTAAGCGTCGCGCTCGAGGTGGTGAGGTTGGACCTTGAGGGACTCGTTCATTGTGCTCTCCCGCTGTTGGAGTTCAGCGCCATGGCTGCGAAGACCTGAATAACGGTTCGGTTTTTTGTTGGTGATGTCGAGTTCGACGAAGGCGAGCGAGCCGGCTGCTGAGGTGTGTTCGCGGCGGCCAGCGCCCGAGCCCATCCCCACATGCCTCGACGTAGGAAGAGCACGAGCCCGCTACGGGCTTCGGGTGGCAGCAGCTCACCGAGCGCAGCCAGGCGCAAGGTCTCGTACTGGGCTGCGGTTGCCGGGGCGGCTCGGCCGAGCGCATCTCCGTGGTGCCCGACTTTATCGCGGAGTTTTTTTTCCACCCAGCGCCCGCTCGATCGTCCTGGGGTGCACGTTGAGATCGAACTCCTGCTGAATCAAGCTCGCCAGCTTTCGCGCTCGGATCGGCTCGCCGACGATCACCTGCTTCTCGAGAAACGCCAACACATCGCGGTGGAGTTTGTGGGGGCCGCGAGGACCTCGCTTCTTGGGTACTAGCCCCGCGATGCCTGCTTCGTCGAAGTTGACCTTGGCCTGATAATACGTCGGCCTGCAGACACCGTACTCGACGGCCGCGTCCGTCACCGACGCGTTGTCCACGAGGACACGGCGCAACATCTCGTACTTGACCTGCACGAGGTCGCGCCGGTCGAAGAACTCGCTCTCCTGGAACTTCGGATCGCTGACTTTCTCGGGTGCGGAGTTCAACGTGCCCTCTTCGAGGAGGGCCTTGGCCTTCGAATCGTTGTCGTTCTTTGAGGGCATCCCGATCTCCAAGAAGCGTCGGCATGAGTGTTGTAAGTGTCATTATACCGCTACCAGCTTTCCTGTCAAGAGCAGGAACGATCCGTTGCTCTTGAGATCTCCGCTTAGATAGCTTTCAATAATCACGGGTTCTCAGGTGACGAGTCTACCCAGCAGGGCGTTGGCGGCGTATTTACATTTACAGTGGCGGCCCAATTCGCTTTACACTTCATCGGGCCTCTCCGCCGAATCCCGTCTTCCGAGCCGAGCCACGAGTCGTGCGAGCTCCACCAAGTCGGCGATGCGGAAAAGCGCGCGTTCCTCGCCGATGACCAGCTCCGGGTCCGGGACCACAAGGTCGGTCCACTGCCGTGGAACGGAGCAAACCGTCTTATCGTCGACCCGCAGCAGAAGCCGCGTGCCGTACCGGTTGTATCGCTCGCCCAGGCAAACGAGCTGTCGCCCGCTGAGCGGGTGGAACGGATGCGTTACCCGGACAAGGTGCGTCGTCGCGGCGGCATAGCCTGCATTCTGGATAGAGTTACAAACGCTTCTCCAAGGGGCGCCTGCAGTGGTGGCCACGCCGCACCCAAGGCGTCGTCGAGGCGCTACCCGCCGAGCAGTTGGCGGTGCTTATCTACAACGGGCTGCCGCTGCAGGCAAGGATGGCGGAGCCCTGGCGGCGGGTCAGTTGAGCCTTTCGAGAGTCTTCCGGTAGGTCCAGGGCAACCACGACTCGGGCGAGAGCCGCGTTTTGGCGGCGTGGGTGGCGATGGTGCTCAGATAGTGCACCGGGTCGATGGCGTTGGTCACGCAGGTTCGGATCATGCTCAGCAGCACGTCGCCCACGACGGCGCCCGCATGTGTCTTGAAGAAGAGCGAGTTCTTGCGATGTCGCTGCGAGGGCTTCAGCTCGCGCTCGGTTTCGTTGTTGTCCAACGGTACGCCCGGCACTTCGAGAAACCTGTTGAGTCCCTGCCAGTGGTTTTTGACGTACGAGAACGCCTTGCCAAGACGGCTGTTGGGTTCCACGAGCCGCTCGAGGAACTGCTTTTCGATCCAGTCGTAGAGCGCCTTCATCACTGGTTGACTGTGCTCCTGGTGATAGGCAAGCCGCGCAGGGGGGTCCATGTCGCATGTCTTATCGTCGTGCTGGTAGATCGTGGCGATGTCCTCGAGGACGCGCTCGCAGTGCTCGGGGAATGCCGCGTAGGCTTCGATAAAGTAACGGCGCATGTGAGCCATGCAGTTGGCGGTAATCCGGCGAGAAGAGCTCGGCGCCATCGAGGAGGCATCAGCCATGTGGATGACTTTGCCGGCATCCTCGGAGCGCTTCATCAGGAGCTGGTCGAGGTTCTCGCCCGCATGCCGCCGACCGCTCGAGTACAACACGATGGTGGGAAGCGAACCATCCAGGCTACGGGCCACGACGCCTGTCGTGAAGATGCCAGTGCGCTCGTCCGGCGCCCGGGTCTTGTTCTCCGCCATAAGCTCTAGGATCCTAGCCCCCGTGTCATCGCTCTGGACGAGAGGCCGGTTGGCAGCCATCGTCTCCATGTGGCGGAAAACCGGGAACACCGCGTTGGCCATCGCCTCCACTCGCCCGAACTGTGTCGAGGCCGAAAGCGGAACGCCCGCCCACCTCTGCCACTGCGCGAGGCGATGATGGGGCATGCCTAGGGAATAGCGCATCACCGAAAGGACTGCATCGACGCTCGGATGGTATTTGGCTCCGTGGGCCTGAGGCGGCAGTGGGGCGGTGAACGTTTTCTGGCAGCTGGCGCATCGCAGCACTTGGCGCTCGTAGACCGTCGCCTGGATGGGTGGTGAGGCCTTCAGCTCCACGTCCTTGTTCGGAGCGGTGGTGTCGTAGAGCTTGCCGCGGCACAGCGGCTCGGGGCACGGGCCGCCCGCCTTCAGGTCGGGATGCGCGACCGCTATGGGCTCGGCGGAAGGATAGTCGTCGGCTCCGTTGCGTCCGTGGCCTTTTTTCTTCTCCGTCGAGTTCCTCCGCTTCCTGCGACGTTCCGTTGTGGCCGTGGACGCACCTCGGCGGTAGCGACATCGGATGAGATGGCGAAGGGCCTCGAGCAATACCGGGTGCGCATCCTCGGGAAGCTCTCCTCTCGCCAGCCGCTCTTCCAGACGCAGTAGCTCGGCCGCCTCGAGCTTCATCGCGAAACGCCCAGCTTTCGACGAAAGTCCCGCTTCAGCGGGTACACCAGGCACGTCTTCACTGGCTCATCAGCTCGGTTGTGGCGATCCATACGCCCCCGACCCGTAGTCGGACCCACCTCGACCCAGTTGGCCGCCAGATAGCACGTGCCCTCGTACCGCTCCCTCTCGACGAAGGTCTCGAGCAGCACCGGCCTCACCCCGTAGGCCTCCTCCCAGTCATCGACCACCACCCGCGCCGCCAACGACAGCACGTGGCTCGCGAGTCCCTGGATCGAAAGCCACGGCAGGATGAGAAACCGGCTGTTGTTGACTACCCGGGGGAGGTTCTTCTGGCGGGTCGCGTCATCCCAACCGATGAAGCGGTCCCGTGCCTGAAGCCACCGGGCCGCCGAAGAGAACTGCACACACCCACAGAGCTCGCGCCGCGGCCTCGAGATCCAGACCAGGTACCGCAGGTGCGCGCCAAAGGCCACCTTGTGGCCCAGGTAATGATAACGCTCAACCAGCTCCCGCCACAGAGCTCGCTCTTCTGCGTTCGCGACCAACCCCAGAGTCACCGGAGCAACTTCCCCTAGCTTCCCTACGCGCCGCCGCCGCTCGCGCCCCGCTTCCGTGTAGTGGATGCTCGTGGGTCCTCGCGGCCGTTGCTCGCGCCGTCGCGGCAACTTCACCAGTCCCTTGGCTTCGAGCAACTCAAGGTACTCGTAGCATTCCCGAGCCTTGAGGCGACCGTTCGGCCGATTCCAACTCAGCGCCTCGCAGATCGTGCGCGCCAACTCATGTCGGGACAACCCGCACGAGTCGATGATCTCGATCAGCACGCTCCAGTCGTTATCGGTAACGGGCGTGCCGCAGAAGGTGGGTCGATTGGCTGCGGTATCGAGCGCCGAGCTTCCTGCCTGGGTCACTGCATTCCTCCCAGGCTGAGACTACACAGTCGACAGCGGTTTGTCCAGTGCTTTTTTCTTCCCTCTTTTCTCCGCCGGGCCGGGGGCGAGAAACTGAGCTACCGGCGCGTCAGCCTAAACCGACTCGCGTCTTCGCCGTTCTCACGCACAATTGCCGCAAGGACACCTTTCTCCGGCGCCATCTCGCCACAGATCATGTCCCACCGCCACTCACGTGTCGATGGGCGGGGCCGCGCGAGATGAGGCTGTTATATATACCTACCTTCGAGATCGAGCTTCAGGATGGTACAGGGCGGGGCGGATTCATCAGGATTCAATCGCGCGATCCGGATGTCGAGGCTCCGA
>JBOGJF010000252.1:0-5189 GCA_050747785.1 Vicinamibacteria bacterium | reverse complement strand
GCGGAGCCTCGCTCGCTCGGCCCCTGCTCGTCACCGTCCCCGCGCTCGTCGTGGTCGCGGCGCTGAACGTCGCCGCGGTCATCCTCCCCATCCGCTGGGGCCAAAAACGGCTCGCCGAGCTCGAGATCTAGCAGGCTGGTGACACGGCACTGATGCAGACAATGTCTACTTTCGCCGGGCGCGCGGGTGATGCTGGTCGTAGATTCTCCGGAGCCGCTCGCGACTGACATGGGTGTAGATTTGCGTCGTTCCAATGTCGGAATGTCCGAGCATGAGTTGAAGTGAGCGCAGATCGGCTCCCCGCTCCAATAGGTGCGTGGCGAAGGAGTGCCGCACGACGTGGGGCGAGAGACGCCGTCCAATTCCAACCTTCGTGCCGCAGGTTCGAAGAATCTGCCAGAAGCGCTGCCGCGTCATTCGCGTTCCCAGTCTATTCGGAAAGAGCCATGGGCCGGACTTCGACGAGATGAGTGGTCTGCCTGTTTTCAAGTAGCGCAGGATCCAGCGCGCCGCGGAGCGCCCGAGGGGCACGATGCGCTCCTTTCTTCCCTTCCCGCGACAACGAAGATAACCCGCGTCCAAATACAAATCATCGAGACGAAGTGAGACCAGCTCCGACACCCGGAGCCCGGTCGCATAGAGTGTCTCCAGCATCGTGCGGTCTCGTAGCCCTGCCGGAGTCTTGGTGTCGGGAGCTTCGAGAAGCTGGTCCACCTCCGCGAGCGACAGGTAGTGGGGCAGATGACGTGGAAGCCGAGCCGATTCGATCTGCTCGGTCGGGTCGAGCTCGATCCACCGCTCCGCTGCCGCAAAACGATAGAGCCCCTTCGTTGCCGACAACGTTCTGGCGATGGATCGGTGGGAGAGTCCCCGGCGATGGAGCTGGCGGAGGAAATCGCGAATGTCGGCGGCCGTCAGCTCCTGCAGTTTCTTCCGCTTGCCAGCGGCGAAGCGCTCAAGCTTCTCGAGGTCCCGCCGGTAAGCCATCAGGGTGTTCTCGGACAATCCTTTTTCGACTTCCAGATACTGAAGGAAGGAGTTTTTCAAAACCGGACAGTTGCTCCGAAGTAAGACCCCTTGAGGCGGTAGATCTCGCGAGCCCCCTGGTCGATCCGCGCATAACGATGCTGATAACCAAAGGAAACGGCGAAATTTCGATTGAAGTTGTAGGTCGCCACGCCATCCAGGTTCGTGAGGACTCCCGAGCCATCGTTCTTCATGCCGCTCGCCTCGCCCGTCACCGCGAAGTTCGGCGTGAGATAGATCCGCAACTTCAGTCCAAGAGTCAGCAGCGCAAGCTCCCTCTGCCCCAGATCGACAAGGCTCCCGTTCGAACCGAGAAGCCGCGTGTCGGTGCGGAAGCGGGTGTAGTCACCCACCGCCGAGAATACGAAGTACTCGGAGGTGTACAAATCCCCTTCGGCCCCGATCGTCGCATATTCCAGAGTCTGGTCGGTGTCGACACTCGTCAACGCCGGAATCGTCGTGCCGTCCACGGTGAGGTCTCGACGGATCGTCGCCGTCGCGGCGTACTCGCGTTTCAAGTAAGAGCCTCGAGCCTTCAACCAGGACACGATGCGCACGGCACCCATGAAGTGGTGAATCCGCTCGTCGGGCACTCCCAGGTCCTCACTCAGGGAAACATTCGTCGAATTAGGCCCCACTTCCAGCTCGGTGACCAACGAGGCGTCCCAATTCCGATACTCGAACTCGACTCGATAGAGCTCGCCTAAACCATTGATGGTCCCAGCCTGCTGCTGAGCACCCGCGGGCGCCTGGAGCAGCACGAGAAACATCAGACAGAGCCCCGTTCGGGCTACCTTCATGACACCTCCGCTTCCTTCCTCGGGCCAATCAAGGCCCGCAATGCTTGATCCATCTCTCGAACTCTGAGCGCCTTGCATGCCAAGAACAGAACCACCAGCGCCAACCCGATCGCGGCCACGACTTGTGTCAATTGGGCCTGCGTAGTTTCGTGTCCCAGCCAGCGGTCGAGCCCCTGGCTGGCGGCGAATGCCGCGGCTCCCATCACCAACGAAGCAACCGCCATCTTTACCAGCATCAACAGTGCGGCCCTCCCTCCCAACCCTGCCAGGCGACTCTTCCTGCGTAACAAGACCCAGAGGAGCCCGAGCGACACGGTCATGGTACACGAGGTCGAGAGGGCGAGCCCCCGATGGTCCATACCGAGCACCACGACGAAGAACCAGTTGAGCGCGGCATTGCTGATCATGCTGAGAATGCTGACCAGCAAGGGTGCCCGAATGTCTTGCAGCGCGTAGAACCCGTCGGTTACGATCTTGACCGCCGCGTAGCTCGTGAGCCCGATGGCGTAAAAGACCAGTGCCGCCGCCACTTGCAGCGTGTCCTCGGGTTGAAACCGCCCCCGCTCGTAGATCAGTCGCACGACCGGCTCGGCCAGCACGATCAGTCCCACCGAGGCGGGAACGCTGAAGAAGAGCACCAACCGCATCGCATAGGAGAACGTGTCCCGGAAACCGGCCAGGTCGCTCCGCGCTACCGCGCGGCTGAGCGCCGGCAGCGTTGCCACCGAGACCGCCACGCCAACGAGCCCGATCGGTAGATGCAGCAGACGAAAGCTCTGGCTGATCCATGACATCCAACCCGAGCCCAGCGACGCGAAGATCGAGTTGATGAACACGTTGACCTGGACGGTAGCCGCGACCAGGGCCCCCGGCCCGAACATGCGGATGACGTTGATGAAACCGGGATCGCGGAAACTGAGAACGTGTTGGTAGCGGTATCCCTCTTTGCGGAGCGCCGGAACCTGCCATAAGAGTTGGAGCGCCCCACCGGCCAGAACGCCCACCGCCATCCCCACCGTCGGATGCTGCCCCAGGCGGGGAGCAGCGAAGTAGCCGGCGACGCCGACGCCGATCGAGCCCAGATTGAAGAACATCGAGGAAAGCGCGGGAACGAAGAAACGACCCCGCGCGTTCAGAAAGCCCATGGCCACCGCCGCCAGGCTTACCAAGAGGAGAAACGGGAACATGACCTGGGTCAAGAAAACAGTGAGCGCGCGCTTAGTCGCGAAACCGAAGGCTTCATCGGCAGGCAGGGACAGGTCGAACCCCTCCCCGGGTAGCATGAGATTCGCAATCTCTTCGGAGAAATAGATCCCCAGCAGAGTCGCGAGACCCACCACGACCAACACCGCATTCACGACCAAATTGGAAAGACGAACACCCGCTTGCTCGCCTTCTTTCTCCCCCACGTCGGTGAAGGTCGAGACGAAAGCCTTGCTGAGCGCGCCCTCGGCAAACATGTCCCGTAAAAGATTCGGGATGCGAAAGGCGGCGTAGAAGGCATCCAACCCTCCGCCGGTTGGAAAGAAGTAGGCGAGAACCATCTCCCGGACGAGGCCGAGCACGCGAGACGCCATCACCGCGACGCTCACCTTGCCCGCTGAGCGAGTGAGCTGCTCCGTACCCTGAACGGTGGCAGACGAGCTCCGAGTTCCGACTTCGGCTGAGGAAGGAGAAGGATGGCCTGGTCTTGCGCGGACTTTCTTCTCAGCTGGAGAAGAGGGCATCAAGCTGGGACATTATAGTGTTCGAGCCTCGCCAGGCGCAAGAAACGCCTCGGCTCGAGAGAGCCGCGTTCGTGATATCTTGTCTTTGGTCCTCCTCTTTACCCGACAATGATGTGGCTCGTCATTGGCATAGGCGTCATTCTTGCGGTCACACTCGTGTACCGCGGCCACGGTTACTGGGCCGGGGTCGTGGCCGGCGTTGCGGTCGTCCTCGCCGCTTGCTACTGGGGTCTTACCTCAACCGGCCTCACGGTGCTCGCCACACTCTTGGCCGCACTCGCGGCGATCTTCGGATTGCCCACGTTGCGCCGTCGGCTCATCACGCGACCCCTGATGCCCGCCTTTGCATCCGCTCTGCCCCGTATGGGAGATACCGAGCGCGTCGCGCTCGAAGCCGGGACGGTTTGGTGGGACGGCGACCTCTTCTCCGGCAACCCGGATTGGAGAAAGCTTCTGGCCTTCGAAAAGCCCGTGCTCTCTGAGCGCGAGCAGGCATTTCTCGACGGACCGGTCGAGGAGCTCTGCGGCATCCTCGACGATTGGGCGATCGTGCAGGCTCGGCGCCTCTCCAAAGAAGCCTGGAACTTGATGAGGAAGCATCGGTTCTTCGGAATGATCATTCCCGAAGAGCACGGGGGACTCGGCTTTTCCGCTCGCGCCCACTCCGCGGTCGTGATCAAGGTCTCGAGCCGTAGCATTGCCGCAGCCGTGACGGTCATGGTGCCTAACTCCTTGGGTCCAGCCGAGCTCTTGTTGCACTATGGCACGGACGAGCAAAGGAACTACTACCTGCCGCGGCTCGCTTCGGGTGAGGAGATCTCTTGTTTTGCGCTGACCGGCCCCGAGGCGGGCAGCGACGCGGCCGCTACCCAGAGTGTGGGCATCGTCTGCCGCGGCGAGTTCCAAGGCAAAGAGGTACTGGGCATGCGCCTGTCCTGGAACAAGCGCTACATCACGCTGGGACCAGTGTCCACCGTCATCGGTCTAGCGTTCCGTCTGAAGGACCCCGACGGCCTGCTGGGTGAAGCCAAGGATCTGGGGATCACCTGCGCCCTGATTCCCTCCAACTTGCCGGGAATCCGGATCGGTGATCGTCACGATCCCATGGGAGTTTCATTCCAGAACGGCCCGAACTACGGCCGCGACGTGTTCGTTCCGCTCGACTTCATCATTGGAGGTCGGGCCATGGCGGGCAAAGGCTGGCGCATGTTGATGGAGAGCCTGGCGGCGGGACGAGGCATTTCCCTGCCGTCTCTTTCAGTCGGTGCGGCGGAGATGGCAACGAGGCTAGTGAGCGCCTATGCCACGGTCCGCGAGCAGTTCGACACCCCGATCGGCCGCTTCGAAGGAATCGAGGAGCCGCTCGCCCGGATCGGCGGTCTTACGTATCTGATGAACGCGGCTCGCGAGCTGACTCTCGGCGCGATCGATCGGGGAGAAAAGCCGGCGGTGATCACGGCCATCGTCAAGGCCTATTTGACCGAGTCGATGCGCGACGTGGTGAACGATGCGATGGACATACGCGCGGGAGCGGCGATCAGCAGGGGCCCCCGTAACATTCTGGAACCGATCTTCAAATCGGTCCCCATCGCCATCACCGTCGAGGGCGCCAACATACTCACCCGTTCCATGATTA
>JBOGJF010000251.1:0-4236 GCA_050747785.1 Vicinamibacteria bacterium | reverse complement strand
CCTGGAAGGCCTCCAAGTAGGCGCGCGCGAGAAGCGCATTGTCGTAGAGCATCTTCTCGAAATGGGGAACGAGCCAACGTGCGTCGGTCGAGTAACGATGAAAGCCGCCCCCCAATTGGTCGTACATGCCCCCGGCGGCCATCTTGTCCAGTGTCAGCCGTGCCATCTGCAGCGACTCGTCGTCTTCATGGGCGTGGTAGAAGCGAAGCAAGAGGAAGAGGGCCCCCGAGGGCGGGAACTTCGGGGCGGGAGAAAAGCCGCCGTCGCGGGGATCGAAGCGGCTCGATAGCTCGTGAACGGCGGCGCGCAAGAGATCGGGTGCCAGTAGTTCCGGGCTCGCTAGGGTGAACGCGAGCTCCTGGAGGTGCTCGGTCAGCTGGCCGGCCGTCGCATCGACTTGGCCACGCTGCTCTTGATAGAGGCGAGCGATCTCGGTGAGCACCGTTCGGAAGCCGGGGCGGCCCCAGCGATCCTCGGGAGGAAAATACGTGCCGCCGTAGAACGGTTTGAGATGCGGCGTGAGAAAAACGGTAAGCGGCCAACCACCGGACCGAGTCAAGATCTGCACGGCGTGCATATAGATGTCGTCGATGTCCGGACGCTCCTCACGGTCCACCTTGATACAAACGAAGAGGTCGTTCATCAGGGCAGCGATCTCCTCGTTCTCGAAGGACTCCCTTTCCATGACATGGCACCAGTGACAAGCCGAGTAGCCGATGGAAAGAAGGATGGGCTTGTCCTCGGCCTTGGCCTTCTGCAAGGCCTCGGGCCCCCAGGGGAACCAATCGACGGGGTTGTGGGCGTGCTGCAGGAGATAGGGGCTGGTCTCCGCGATAAGCCGGTTCTCGTGCCTAGCCATACGGGATTGTAGCCGAAACTCCGTACCGGGCGCGACTTACTGAACGTAACCGAGGGCTTTCAAAGTCTCGCGAACGTTGTCTGGTAGGGTCTGTAGGTCGACGGTTTCCGAGCCACCGCTCTCACCGAGTGACTCGCGACGGTCAAGGTTCCGCGCGGCGTGTTCGAAGAGCTGGTCTGCCAACCGCGCTGCGACGTCCTTGTGTCGGTTCGTTACCGGGGTCGTCTCTCCTGGATCTTCTTCCAGATTGAAGAGAAGCATCTCCTCCGTACTCCGATCCCAAATGAGCTTCCATGGATAGTCGCGGATCGCGGCCAAGTTGTGGCTGTCGTGGAGGAGTCGCGCGAAGACCGGAGGGGCTTCGCTCGCCGGCATGAGGATCGACTTGCCGTCCAACAGTGAAGGGAGGGGAAGACCGGCCAGCGTCAAAAGAGTGGGCACGATATCGACGGACTGCACCGGTTGGTCCATTCTCCGGCCTCCCGTCATGGGGCCCGCGTGAAGAGAACGAATAACGAGCGGGACTCGGATCGACTCTTCGTAGAGCGTTCTGCCGTGACCTCGCTCACCGTGCTCCCAAAACTCTTCTCCGTGATCGGACGTGAAAACAATCGTCGTGTCGTCGTAGAGATTTCGGTCGTTGAGGTACGCCAAGAGCTTGCCAAAGGCATCGTCGTTGGCTGCGACCTCACCCTGGTAGAGTCCTCTGGTTCGTTCGCGATCGCCCGATGCTTCAGGCACGTACCGGTCGAACGGCTCGAGCGGTTCATACGGCCAGTGCGGGTCGACGGCCAGAATCACGAGAAAGAAAGGTTGTGCCACGCGATCGATCCAAGCGACGGCCGCCTCCGTGACGTCATCCGAGCGCGTAATGAGCTCGGTCGATCGCACGCGCCCCTGGTCTCGGCGCTCATAAAGTTCTTGGAACAGATCCCACCCCTGGTCGAAGCCGAAGACCGATCCGACGTTGGGGTTCGTGGTGATGAAACCCGTCCGGTAGCCATACCGACGCAGGATCTCCGGGAGCAACGTGAGATGCGGCGAGAGGCGATGCTCACGACCGAGAACGCCGTGCGCGCCAGGATAGAGCCCGGTTAGGATGGTGGCCATGGAAGGGCGCGTCCAGGAGCTCTGAGCGAAGGCGTTCTCGAAGAGCACGCCGTCGCGGGCAAGAGCGTCCACCGCGTTCGTCTCGACCTCTTGGTTTCCGTAGCACCCGAGGCTGTCCGGGCGGAGCGCGTCGACGACGTAGATCAGCATGTTGGGTCGTGTTGCTTCATTTGAGCTCCTGTCGGGAGGCGTCGAGCAGGAGGCCAGCAGGAAAAAGACACAAGCCACCGGCGCGAGCGGGCCGCGGGGAATCTTCATGAGAGGACTATATCGCAACGATCGACGGCCGGGGTCGGCCACGACGCCGGAGTGTCGGATCGTATATATTCTCGATCGGGTTCGTAAAAAAAAGGGGGGGAGCCATGTCGGATCAAGCCAAGAAGCAACCGCCGGAGTCGGTTCGCCGACTCATGGAGATGGGGCGCCGTTTTCTTGGTGGCGAGGCTAAGCCACAGCCGTCGGTCGAGCGCCGTGCCGGGATGCGGGTGGAGCTCTCGCTGGCCGTTCAGGCCAGGGTCGGCGATGGAGCGTGGCAGACGGCCCGTATTCGCGATGTCAACCTGACCGGACTGCGGATCGAGCCGGCCGGCGACGCCCGTCCCGGCCAGACGGTGACGGTTCAGTTCGAGGGGTATCCGGGCGTGGCCCCGGCGTTCTCGCTGGTGGGAAGGGTATCGAGGCTCATCGCGGATCCCAGCGAACCCGGAGGCGCCTTGGCGATGGCGATTCAAGTCGATCGCGCCGCTACCTCCGAGGAGGCGCGAACGAACTATCGACTCTTGGTCCTTCACTACGTTCGCCACCGGCCGTTGCTGGAGGAGGTCGACAAGGGCTATTTCGAAGGCCGATGCACTGCCTGTAGCTGGGTCGGCCGCGTGGGGGAACGAAAGCCCCAATGCCCACATTGCGGGGGCACGAAGCTGGAACGGGTCTGAGCGCCGCGCGCCGTCCTCAGATGGTGCTGAAGCATTGATGTACCGCGAATAGAAAGCCCAGCACCACCATCCCCCCCAACATCGCGAGCCGGATGGGCTCGGCGGCGCGCCAGCCCATATCCCGCAGGAAGACCAGGGCCACGGGTAGGTAGGCGGCGAACAAGAGAGTACGAGCTCCGAACGGCAGAGACGAGGCGATCTCCCTGGCGGGAAGCAAGAAGACAAGCGTCACGAAGAGAAAGGTCGGAAGCACCGCTGGCCTCAGAAAGGCTCGCCGGATCCCGAGCGCGGCACCGAGAAGAAGTATCGGGAAGACGGGGATGAGGTAGAAGCCGTACTGTCGCTCGGAATGGATGGCGAGGGCGAGGACGAAGAGGTAGGAAACGAAAGGGATCGAGAGATACTTCTTCGAAAATAGAAAAGGAAGCGATAGCCAACCAAGCAGAATCCACCCGTCCACGAAGGGTACCCCCGCGCCGAGCTTGGGCTCGAGGATGAAACGCGGAATGATGAGTAGCTTCTGTGAAACGTCCTCCACCGAAAAGCGCCCCCCCATGTAGGCCATCACGTCGTGGAAGAGGCCCGCGTTGAGCACGTACCCGTAGAGTGGGAACAGTGCTCCCACCGCGAGCGAGACCGAGAGCAAACGCGCCGCGCGTCGGTAGTTTCTCCCGTCGACCACGGCCGTGACGGCAAACGCTAACCCCAACACCAAGCCCGGTATCTTGCTGAGCGTTGCCAGCCCAAGAATCGCTCCCAACAGACAGTCCCACGCGGGAGCACTTTCTTTTTCGCGAATGTGGAGATAAATCCAGAGACCGGCCAACCAGAGGAGCTGCACCAGACCGTCCTCTTTAGCCAGCCGTGCGCTGAAGACTGCGAGCGGTGACACCGCCATGAGGGCCCCGACCAGAAAGGCGGTGCGAAAGTCGGAGAGCCTCGCCGCGATCAGAAACAGCAAGACGACACCGATGCTCCCGAACACGATCATCGGCGGGCGGTAGCGCCCCGGCGTGTTCTGATACATGTTCTCCGCACCCGCGAGTGTGGACGCGGCACCCAGAACGACTGGCAACAAGGGAGGGTGCTCGAAGGCTTCGGGGATGATGGGAAACGACCGCCCGAACCACGTGGCGATCTCGCTCTCCGGGTAAACGGGAAGGCGTGACCAACCTTTGGGACGACCCTCGTGCAGCAGATTCCAGCCCGCCCAGGCGTTCCCGAGCTCATCCCCCGCGAGACGCGGAAAGTAGGGGTAGTTGGCGCTTCGGGTCGCGAGCGCTAGGGAGCCCAACAATAAAGCCCCGAGCATTCTGCTTCGGCGGGTCGACT
>JBOGJF010000250.1:0-7955 GCA_050747785.1 Vicinamibacteria bacterium | reverse complement strand
CCTTTCGAGCGTTTCGTCCTTTACCTGGGGAAGATGACGCCGCGCAAGGGAGTCGAGCTCCTGGTCGATGCGTTTTCCCGACTGCGCCGACCCGGATTGGGACTCGTCATTGCGGGGAACGACATGGGCTCGGGCACGAGCATCCGGCGAGTCGTTCGGGACCTGAATTTGGAAGAGAGCGTTCGTTTTGCGGGGCAGCTGGAGGGAGGCGAGCGAGTCGAAGCCTTGGTGGATGCGGAAGTGCTGGCTTACCCGGGGCGCGACGAGATCTTCGGGCTGGTACCTCTCGAGGCCATCCTTTCCGGCACGCCCGTCGTGGTAGCCGACGACTCGGGATGTGGTGAGATCATTCAGAAAGTCGGCGGCGGTCGCGTCGTGCCACAAGGAAACGTCGACGCGCTGGCGGACGCCATCTGGGCAGTCATGGAAGAGCGCTTGCAGCCTTCCTTCACTCTCGAAGAAGCAAGAGATCGCATCGAAAGACTCTTCTCTTGCAACGTGGTCGCGGCCGCGTTGGAAGAGATCTACCATGACCTCGCCAAAGACTCTTCCATGTCAGAAAAAAGGGCGGGTTGATCGTGACCGCCAGAGGGAGTGGAGTCAGCGTGGTGCTTCCCGTGTACAACGGGGCGCAACACCTGCCCGATGTGATCGAGTCCATTCTTTCCCAAGACGACGAGGGGCGGGACGTGGAGGTATTGGTCATCGATGACCGGAGCACCGATCGGTCCGGCGCGATCGTTGGAAAGTATGTGGGAACCGGCAGAGTACGACTCCTCGACGGTGGGGGACGCGGTGCCGCGGCGGCTCTCAACTTGGGCATCCACGCCGCCCGCTATCCTTTTATTGGTCAGCTCGACCAAGACATGATCCCGCAGCCGTTCTGGCTGAAACGCATGCTCTCTTGCCTCGAGAGCGATCCGAGGCTAGCTGCCGTGCAAGGCCACTTTCTAGCCGATCCCCGTGATGGAGTCCTGACACGCGTCTCGGCGCTCGACCTCAGGATGAGATACGCCCGACTTTCGGCCTCCAACGGGGATTCGTTTCGTGCCGATCACGTGTGCACCGGGAACACGCTCTATCGCGCGGAAGCGCTCTGGGGAATGGATCTCTTTGATGAATCGCTCGGCTACGGGTACGACAACGACATGAGCTATCGACTCGCCGAGGCCGGATTCCGTTTGGCCCACTGTCCCACTGCCGTCAGCGTTCATCGCCGGCGCCCGGGTTGGCTCGCTTACTTCAGGGAACAGTACGGTTTGGGATACGGACGGCTCGACCTGATCGCCAAGCAGACGCACCGCGCCGGTGGGGATCAAGTATCCGGCCTGCGCATGATCCTCCACGCCGCGGGCACGGTCACCGCCTTGGCGCTCGGATCCTTCGCCCTGCTACTCGCCCTTCTCGGTTCGGCATGGAACGCGCCCGCCCTAGCAGCGACCGGGATCTTGGCGGCCCTGGCCGGAGAACGCCTGTGCAGCGGGCTACTCGCGGGTTGGCGCTTTCGAGATCCCGCTGGTGCTTTCTTCGCTCCCGTGCACCTAGTCCGAGACCTCGCTTGGGCCTGGGCCGTCGTGCGCTGGACGCTCCGTTGGTTGGCCGGAACCCCCCGTCGACCCGAGTTCAGCATGGGAAGGGCGCACCGGTGAGCACGAAGGCTTCGGCTTTCTCCCCGGTTAGCGAGCGCAGAGCCTTCCCTTGGAGAGAAGACGTCCGTGTTGCGGTGGTGATCCCGGCGTACAAAGTCACCGAGCGAATTCGTGAAGTGGTCAGCCGAACGCCGCCCTGGGTCCACCGAATCTTCGTCGTGGACGATGCTTGCCCGCACGATTCGGGTAGCGCCGCGGAAACATTGCGGGATCCTCGAGTCGTCGTGCTCCGCCACTCTCAGAACCGCGGCGTGGGGGCGGCGACCCGAACGGGCGTTCGCGCCGCCGTCGACGCCGGCTGCCACATCGCCGTCAAGATCGACGGAGACGGGCAGATGGATCCGACCCTGCTCGAGACGATCGTCACCCCCCTGCTCCGGGAAGAGGCAGCGCTCGTGAAGGGAAACCGATTCTGGCACGTCCAGGCGCTGCGGGAGATGCCGAGGATTCGCCTTCTCGGAAACGTGCTCCTGTCTTTTCTATTGAAGATGGCCTCGGGACACTGGCACGTCTTCGATCCGACCAACGGATACCTGGCCATCCGCACCGACGTCTTTCAGGTGCTCGATCAATCTCATCTGAGCGACCGGTACTTCTTCGAATCCTCTTTGCTGATCGAGACCGGGGCCTACGGCTTCCGGGTGGTGGATGTACCGTTGCCGGCTCGCTACCTGGGGGGAGAGAGCTCCCTGTCCATTGGGCACACGATCGCCACGTTCCCGTGGCTCGTCGGTCTCGGCGGCATCCGTCGTTTCTGGTGCCGGCATTTCTGGCTCGATTTCACGCCGGTGGGGTTGATTTCCATGACGGGCGCGCCGCTCATACTCTGGGGGCTCGCCTTCGGAGGCCATGCTTGGTGGAAATCGATCGCAACCGGGGCGCCCGCGACGGCCGGGACGGTCATGCTCGCGGCCTTGCCCTTCCTTTTGGGGGCGGTCTTTCTGCTGCAGGCCCTGGCCATGGAGGCATCGGGGTCCTTCAACGGGCGGATCGGCGTGTACGATCTTCGGACCATCCTGAAGAAGGACAAAGACCGCCATCCCGGCTCGGACGGCTGGTTGATCGAGAGACGAGACCACTCCGAACCCTAAGCCCTTTGAAACACGGCGACCGCTGCTCGAAATCGTCTCAGAAATTCCAGCGAATCTGACTGCGGACCATCCGGCGCGGCGCGTACTGGATTGGCGTGAACTCGCTCTCCTTGGCGATTGGGTAGACGTTGTCCGTCAGGTTCGTCACGTCGAGCTCGAAAAGGACCCGGTGTTCTCCCGAGCGCCATAAGTCGATTCGGGTCATGATATCGAGCGTCGTATGCCCCGGAAGGTAGGTAAAGGTCTCGTGCCCTCCTTCCGCCACCGGCGTGCCACTTCCATAGCGAAGGACGGTCCCGACCTCGAAGTCTCTCCAGGGATATCCCGACCGGTTCTCCTTCGTCCACCGGAAGGTTCCCCACGTAGCTCGCCAACAACACGTACTCGATAGGAGGAGGAGTGAAGAGCCGGTTGTAAGACCCCCGCACCACGGTGCCGGCCTCCGGGAAATGATAAGCCGCGCCGAGGCGGGGGCTGACCTGAGACTCGGTGCCCACGATATCGAACTGATCGAAGCGAATGCCCAGATCGAGAGTCAGGTTGGTAAAGAGGGTAAGGCCGTCCTGCAAATAGAGTCCGAGGACGTGTCCGGTTCTGCGGTCCTCAAAGGATATCTCTTCCAGCCCACCGCCATGATGCGAACCCTGGTTCGCTTCGCCGTGATTCGAATCCTCGTCCTCCTCTCCGTGATTCGAATCGTCGGAACCGTGCCCGCGAGCGTCGAACTCGAAGCTTTCCCGTAAGCGCAGAACCGACACGTCGACACCCCCTTTCCACCGATGCCCACTCAGTGAGTAATACCAATCCACCTTACTGCCAACGGTGAGTGTCGAGCGGGAGGCGTCGGCAAAGGAGGTGACCGGATCGGACGTGGGGTGGAGGTCATCCCAAACGTTACGCTGGTAGAACGACGCGGAGACGAGGCTTTTCGAGGACAAGGCACGCCGCCAGCTCGCGATGACGCTCTCGGAGTCGAGCGCGCGCCTACCATCACGGCCTAGCTCCTGCTCCTCGGTCGTATTGGGCAGCTGGAGAGGTCGCGATCGCCCTGATAGTCGAGTTGGAAGACGCCCTGGCCCGCTTGGCCGTCGTCGTTCAGCTCGTGGGGCTCTGGCGGGTTGAGGAAACGAGCGGAGTGGAATAGGCCTCCGAAAAAGTAATAACCCCAGCGTCCCCCGGCGTCACCGTATTCTACCGATCCACTGCGCTCTCCCACCGTGCCCAGGCTGGCACTCGCGCTACCGCGACCATCCAGGCCAGCACCCGTGCGCGTCGTGATGTCCAAGATCCCGCCGAAGCGATTTCCGAACTCGGCGCGAAACCCGCCGGTCACCATGTTGACATTCTCGAAAATCTGCGGGCTCACACCAGGCAAGAAGTGCTCGTGCGGGTTGTCGAGAAACGAGACCCCGTTGACGAACTGGTGCAGCGAGAGCTCGTTCCCTCTTACGTGGACGAAGCTATCGTGGCCCAGGACTGCACCGGGAAGCGTGTTCTGAGCGAGCGTCGGGACGTCACGAGTGAGCGGCGACGGAAGCGACTCGAGCGTCTCTCGAGTCAGGTTGACCGAGCTCCCAGTCCGCTGAGGATCGATGACCGGGGCTGCCGCCGTCACCTCGACCCGCTCTCGCACCGTGGTGCCCGGAAGGGGCCGATGACGAGATCGAGCGCGTCCCGCGGTTTCAACTCGAGACCCTGCTCGACGGCAACGTATCCAGAGAAACCCGCTCGAAGAACGTATTTCCCGGGCGGCAGAGATGGCAAAGAGAAGCTTCCCCTCTCATCGGACTCGGCGGCCGCCGCCCAAGATGCCGTTTTTCAGAATCTCGACTTTGGCGCCTCGGATGGGTGAGCCCAATACCGCCTCCCTCACTGTGCCCTCGATCTTCGCATCGGTCGATTGGGCCCGTGCCTCAACGACGAGTCCGCACAGGCAAAGAGCAAGAAAGAACACCTGTTTCCGTGACACTCGAACACCTCCACAAGCTAAATTTGTAGTTGTAGGACTAAGGTGTGTGCTTGGGTGTTCAGGATCTGGGTGGAGGGGAATCGGTTGTGGATGACCACGGATGGATCCGACAATTGGAAGGGATCCATGTCGTGACGAAACGGACTTCGGATTCGAAGACGATCGGTGTTTCGCTAGCGGTCTTCACGCCGAGGGCGACGACGTCCGGAGCAAGCAGTCCGGTGAGCAGACAGAATACCGCGGCCGCCCTCAGCATCAATGCGTCCGTCCCCCGGCTAGCTACCAATGCAGATGAGCTCGCGATCGGTGCGAAAATACCAGCGCCCCTCGACCAGCGCCGGGGAGGCCAGCGTTCGAGCGTTGAGATGGTTGACGCGGAGAAGCTGGAACTTCGGCCCGGCGGCGAGGACGAAAGTCTCGCCGTCGTCATTGGTGAAGAAGATCTTGCCGCCGACCGCGACCGGTGAGGCCGAGAACCCCTCGCGACGAGCCGCTCCCAATCGTCCCTGAAACAGGAGCTCGCCGGTTTTCGCCTCGAGGCTCGTTACCACGCTATGCATGTCGTTCACCATGTAAAGCTGGTCGCCGACCACGATGGTCGAGGGCACGAAGGGCGCACCCTTCGGGCTCTTCCAGACGAGATGGGTCTCGGTGACATCTCCCGTGCCCCCCGGACGAATGGCGAGCGTCGATCCGGAGCGGCCGGAGGAACAAAAAACGAGACCCTGCCCCACGGTGGGGGTGGGGATGACTTCGAACTTGTTGCCGGTCGCCATCCAATACAGCCTCCCGTCATTGGGATCGTACCCGCTGACCACTTGTTGGCTCGATACGATGAGCTCGTCCCGCGTACCGGCTCGGATCACGATCGGTGAACCCCACCCGACCGTTGCCGAACGAGACGTCCTCCACTTCTTCTCGCCGGTTGCCTTGTCGAAGGCGGCTACGAAGGACGGACCCCGGTGATCCTGGTAGAGGATCACGCTGTCTTTGTAGAGGATCGGTGAGCTCGCCGTTCCGTGGTAGTTGTCGAGCGATCCAACTTCCCGATGCCAAACGATCCGGCCGTCGAAATCGAACGCGAAGAGACCATGAGTACCGAAAGAGGCGTAGACGAACTTGCCGTCCGTCACCGGCGTTGCCGAGGCGTGACCGTTCTTCCCGTGGACCTGCTCGACCCCATCCCGCGGTATCGGCGTCTCCCAGAGAAGCATCCCGTCGCTGCGGCGATAGGAAAGAAGGGAAAGCCTACTGCCGCCTTCTTGGGAGGTGGTCAAGAAAACGCGATCCTTCCAAACGATCGGCGACGAGTTCCCGCTTCCTGGCACCTCGACTCGCCAGAGGACGTTCTCGGTGTCCGACCACCGGTCTGGATAGCCGGCATCCTTCGCGAGTCCCTGACCCGATGGGCCGCGCCAGCCGGGCCAATAGTTCTCGCCCTCGCCGGCCACAGTGATCATCTGGACGTCCTCGGTTGCCTGCAGGGGGCCGGACAGAAGAAGGATGAGCGGAAGAACGGGCGCGGGCATCGGGTTCCTGGCGCGGGGGTGTTTCGCGCGGGGGACATCATAGGCCGGCCCGCATACGGGGGCAAGCGATTTGGAGCCGGGAAAATCTCGCGGTCGGTCCGTCTAGTGAATCAAAAGGAAGGAGTCATGAGCCCCTCGCCTGTGGAACACGAGAAACGCGGCTTGGGAAGGCCAGCATTCCACCTGGTGGACGACTCGGGTAGGTTGCCGGCCCGGGAAGATACGGTCCTGGCGAAAGGTGAGCATCTCGACCAGTACAAGATCGTCCGCAAGCTCGGGCGTGGCGGGATGGCGGACGTCTACGAGGCAGGCGACGCCCGCCTGAGGCGGATGGTTGCCCTCAAGGTGCTTCGCCCCGAGGTCGCGGAAAGCTCCGACCATCGGTTTCGGTTCGAACGGGAAGCGCGGACGCTCATCGCGCTCAACCATCCCAACATTCTGACGATCTACGACTTCGTCGCCGGCGGGGACCTTCTCTATATGGTATTGGAGCTGCTATGGGGAGAGACCTTGAGGCAACGGCTCGACCGAGGGACGCTAGGCCGCGGCGAGATCGTCTGCTACGGGAGACAAATCGCCGAGGGACTGGCGGCGATTCACGCGCAAGGCATCGTGCACGGTGATCTGAAACCAGAGAACATCTTCATCACGACGACCGCTAGGCTCAAGATTCTCGACTTCGGCTTGTCGCGGCCATCTCAATCCTACGAGGCACGTCACGACTCGTCATCCGGGTTGCTGGCCGGCACGTTAGCCTACATGGCACCGGAGCAGATCCGTCGCGAGCCGACCGACCACCGCGCGGATCTCTTCGCCTTCGGCACGATTCTCATCGAAATGCTCACCAACCGAAATCCTTTTCGTTGCGAATCCCCCGCCGCGACGATTGGCGCCATTTTAGGAAAGGAACCGTTCCAGCAAGACCAGGGCTACCGCCCCGATCACCTGATCGGCCGTATCGCGCTCGACTGTGTCCAGAAGCGACCCGAGCGTCGGTCTCAATCCGCGCAGGGCGTCGCTTGGGTGCTGGGTAGCGAGGCGGGCTCTTTGGTCTAGAAGAAATCGTAGCTTGCCTGAAATCCCCACACGAGATCCGATCCCACGGCGAACGAGCCAGGCCGAGCCCCGAAATCCTCTCCGGTGATTCCATTGGTATAGTAAGTCGCTAGCAGGGAGAGTTTGAGATTGTTCCAACCGAGACCCTCTCGTGCGACCCTTGCGTAGAAAGGCCTCACGCCCAACTCGAGATCCAGCGCGTCACGGCCAAAGGCGGAAAAGGCCTCCCCATAGAAGATGTTCAACAAGTATCCGGCGCTGGCCTCGAAGCGGTTGAACTGATAGTCGATCGAAGGTTCGAACGTGAAAACCTTCACGGTCCTGCTCTCGTCCAAGCCCGCCGGGTACTCGAGATCGTTGTCGATGCTGCGACCGAAGCCCGCGCTCAACGAGAGCCAGAACCGATCCCTCCCGAAGTCCAAGGCTGCGCCGGGCTCGGGAACGGCGGTAATCGGAAACCGATAGTAAACGGAGTAAGAAAGCATCGTGGGACCGCTCAGCTTGTTGATCCGGCCGTCTCCACCTCCTCTCTTGCCGGCCTGAGCGGGATGGGTCGACGCCACGAGCACGAACCCGACCAGGAACATCTTGCGTAGAAAGAGCTGCCGCATGGGTCTTCCTCCTGTGATCGGATGACTGCGCTTACTCGAAGATTTCACCG
>JBOGJF010000249.1:0-4092 GCA_050747785.1 Vicinamibacteria bacterium | reverse complement strand
CTCCCACCCAGACCTGTATGAGCTGCCACTCTGAGATATGGGCCGAAAGCCCGATGCTAGAGCCTGTGCGGGAGAGCTATCGCACCGATCGCTCTCTCGAGTGGATCCGGGTCCACGATCTTCCTGATTTCGTCTATTTCAACCACAGCATCCACGTGAGCAAAGGGGTCGGCTGCGACACCTGTCACGGCAAGGTTGACGAGATGCCTCTCACCTGGCGCGAGGCCTCGCTGCAGATGCAGTGGTGCCTCGACTGCCATCGAGCGCCGGAGCGGCACGTGCGCCCGCGAGAAGAGGTCTTCAACACCGCCTGGACGCCGCCTCGAGGCGACCAGATAGCGATCGGCCTGGACCTCGTGAAGCAATACGACATCGAGCGGCTCGACGACTGCTCGATTTGTCATCGGTAGGACGGTATGAACGAGGAGGATTTCCGAGAGTTCCCCGAGGGAATCTCCGAGTGGACCGACAAGGTGAGCCGCCGCAGGTTCCTTTCGCTCTCCGCCGCCTCGCTCGCGCTCGCCGGGATCGGCGCCTGCACACGACAGCCTAGGGAAAAAATCGTCCCCTACGTCGATCCCCCTGA
This sequence comes from Vicinamibacteria bacterium, assembly GCA_050747785.1. Lineage (GTDB taxonomy): Bacteria > Acidobacteriota > Vicinamibacteria > Marinacidobacterales > DATDRI01 > CBDANW01. The sequence goes on along the minus strand of JBOGJF010000249.1, from coordinate 3,506 downwards.
GGACGTCGTCCCCGGCAGGCCCTCGTACTTCGCGACGGCAACCCATCTGCGAGGGATCGCTACCGGGATTCTGGTGGAAAGCCACATGGGGCGCCCGACGAAAGTGGAGGGCAACCCCGAGCACCCCGCGAGCCGGGGCGCGAGCGACGTCTTCGCCCAGGCGTCGGTGCTCGGTCTCTACGATCCCGATCGTTCGCAGGTGGTGGTGAACGCCGGACGGATCGCAACCTGGGAGGCTTTTCTCGGGGCAATCCGGCCGGCTCTCGCGCAACAGCGGGAGAAACGCGGCGCCGGCCTTCGCCTACTCACGAGAACGGTGACATCGCCGACCCTGGCGCGGCAAATCGGGGAGCTGTTGTCACGCTTTCCAGAGGCGCGCTGGCACGTGTACGAATCCGTGCCCCGGGACGCGGTCTGGCAAGGGACGGAGCGGGCCTTCGGAGAGAGGCTCGAGCCGAGAGTTCATTTCGAAGAGGCGGACGTCGTCGTCTCCCTCGACGCGGATTTCCTCTCGCCTGGCCCCGGTCAGCTCGTTCATACGCGCGAGCTCACGGCGAGGCGCCGTCCCGAGCACCCGCGCGGTCTCAATCGCCTCTACGTGGTCGAGCCGGTTCCGTCTCTTGTCGGCGCCTTGGCCGATCATCGGCTCGCGCTGCGCGACTCGGAAGTGGCGTCCTTTGCCCGTTCGCTCGCGAGAGGGCTCGGCCTGGACGTGAGCGCCGGACCCCTGCGGGCGCCGATCGAAACCTGGGTGAGCGCGATCGCGGAAGATCTGGCCGGGCATCGAGGACGAAGCCTGGTTGTGGCGGGAGAACAGCAGCCGCTCCTGGTACACGCCCTCGCTCACGCGATGAACCACGCTCTCGGGAACGTGGGAGCGACCGTAGAGTACACGGAGCCGGTCGCCGTCTTCCCCGAAAACTATCGCGGTTCCGTGGATTCCCTCCGAGAGCTCACGGCCGACATGGAGAACGGCAGAGCGGAGCTCGTGGTGATGGTGGACGCCAATCCCGTCCACGACGCGCCCGCGGACCTCGGGTTCGCGGACGCGCTCTCGAAGGTTTCGCTTCGAGTGCACCTGGGACTCTATGACGACGAGACCGCCGCCCTCTGTCACTGGCACGTTCCGCAAGCGCACGAGCTCGAGTCCTGGGCCGATGCCCGCGCCTACGACGGGACCGTCACTTTCAACCAACCCCTCATCGAGCCTCTCTATGGCGGCAAAACGCCCTACGAGCTCATGTCCGCCCTCCTGGATCGCCCGGGGCAAACCGCTTACGACGCTCTCCGTGAGGTTTGGCAAGACCAGGTCGAGTCGGACTTCGAGGGGTTCTGGAGACGATCGATCCACGACGGTTTCGTCGAGGGCTCTGCCTTCGCGCCGCGGCCGGTCGCGCTGCAATCGGGCGCTCTCTCCTCGGACGTCGAAGCTCCGACGGAGTCGTTGGAGGTGTTGTTCCGCCCCGACCCAACCGTGTTCGACGGGCGCTTCGCGAACAACGGCTGGCTCCAGGAGCTCCCCAAGCCCTTGACGAAGCTCACGTGGGACAACGCGGTCCTGCTGAGCCCGCGGACCGCCGCTGCACTCGACGTCGCAAACGAGGAGGTGGTAGAGCTCACCATGGAGGGACGCGTCCTGCGCGCTCCGGTGTGGATTCTCCCCGGTCAGGCGGAGGACGTGGTATGTCTCCACCTCGGCTACGGCCGTACCCGCGCCGGACGAGGGGGAAACGGCGCCGGTTTCGATGCCAATCGGTTGCGTACGACAAGCTCCTTCTGGCGGGGATCGCTGGAGAGGGTGGTGAAGACCGGTCAGTTCTACGCCCTCGCCCAAACTCAGGCCCATCACCGCATGGAAGGGCGCGGGCTGGTGCGCGAAGCGCCATTCGATGGCTATGAACGGAATCCCCGCTTCGCTCACGGGGAGCACCACGATCCGTCCCCAGAAGAGAGTCTCTACCCAGCTATTAATAATGTCGGCGATTACGCCTGGGGTATGAGCATCGATCTCGGCGCTTGCACCGGCTGCAACGCCTGCGTCGTCGCCTGCCAGTCCGAAAACAATATCCCGGTCGTAGGAAAGGACCAGGTCCGAGCCGGGCGGGAGATGCAGTGGATTCGCATCGATCGCTACTTCGAGGGCAATCTCGACCGGCCCCGCATCCACCACCAGCCCGTCACCTGCATGCACTGCGAGAACGCTCCTTGCGAAGTCGTCTGCCCCGTCGCCGCCACCGTCCACACCCGCGAGGGGCTGAACGCGATGGTCTACAACCGCTGTGTAGGGACGAGGTACTGCTCCAACAACTGCCCTTACAAGGTGCGCCGGTTCAACTTTCTCCTCTACTCGGATTTCGAGACGCCGGTTCTCTCTCTCCTGAACAACCCCGACGTGACGGTGCGCTCGCGGGGCGTCATGGAAAAGTGCACCTACTGCGTCCAGCGCATCAACGGCGCCCGCATCGAAGCGAAGAAGGCGGGCCGAGCCCTCCGTGACGGCGAAGTGGTCACCGCCTGCCAGCAGGTCTGTCCGGCCGAGGCCATCGTCTTCGGCGACACGCGCGATCCCGAGAGTCGGGTATCAAGACAGAAGTCGGGCCCTCGAAGCTACTCCATCCTCTCCGAGCTTGGGACGCGCCCTCGAACGACTTACGTCGCGAAAGTGCGGAATCCCAATCCACGGCTCGAGGAAGTGGGCTGATGACGACAGAGAGCGCCCCGGGCAAGCTCCCTCCCATCGTGGAGCCGGGCTACACTTACGGAAGCGTCACCGACAAGATCAGCTCCATCGTCCTCGGCGGACGCACGCCGATTTGGTGGTTCGTCGGATTCACCGTCGCCTTCGCTCTCACGATGGTTCTCTTCCTCGCCATCGCCTACCTGCTCGCGATGGGGACCGGCGTCTGGGGGATCAACGTTCCCGTGGCCTGGGGCTTCGCCATCGTCAACTTCGTCTGGTGGATCGGAATCGGGCACGCGGGCACGCTCATTTCCGCCATCCTCCTTCTGTTTCGTCAGGAGTGGCGGACCTCGATCAATCGCTTCGCGGAGGCCATGACCCTCTTCGCCGTGGCCTGCGCGGGCCTCTTCCCCCTGCTGCACATGGGCCGCCCCTGGCTCTTCTACTGGATGCTGCCCTATCCCAACACCATGAGCCTGCTTCCGCAGTTCCAGAGCCCGCTCGTATGGGACGTGTTCGCCGTCTCGACCTATGCCACGGTCTCCCTTTTGTTCTGGTTCGTGGGATTGATTCCCGACCTCGCCACGCTTCGGGACCGCGCGCGAAGGCGCTTCGCCCGGATCGTCTACGGCTTTCTCGCAATGGGCTGGCGAGGCTCCGCCATCCACTGGCGCCGGTACGAGACCGCCTACCTGCTCCTCGCGGGGCTCGCGACCCCGCTGGTGGTCTCGGTGCACACCGTGGTGAGCTTCGACTTCGCCATCGCCATCGTCCCGGGATGGCACGCGACGATCTTTCCTCCCTACTTCGTCGCGGGCGCGATCTT
>JBOGJF010000248.1:0-3624 GCA_050747785.1 Vicinamibacteria bacterium | reverse complement strand
ACGTGACGCGTTCCACCTTGCTCAAAAAGGACTGGACTTGGAAAACCCGCGGCCTCGGGCTCCCCGCCGGCACCGCAAAAGACATCCTCGACGAAATCCGCGCCGATCGAGAATAAGAACCTCGAATGGCTCTCGCCTTGTACCTCGACACGTCCGTGGTTCTTCGGGCGACCCTCGAAGCGGGCACCACGCCCGAGATGGAAGCACGGATCGCGTCCTCTCGAATCCTGATGACCTCGCGCCTATCTCTCGTCGAGTCAGCGCGTGCGTTGATTCGGGCGCGTCAACTGCGGCGCGCATCTGAGAAGGATCTCGCCGACGTGCAGAGCGGGTTGGATGCGCTGTGGTCCAGGTGCGAGATTTGGGAGCTCACTGAATCGGTGTGCGAGCTAGCTTGCCATGTCGCACCAGGAAGGGCTCTCCGCACTCTGGACGCCCTCCATCTGGCCACTTTCGTAACCGCCCGCCGACGGATCGAGGGGCTCGAGCTACTCACGGTGGACGACCAACTCAGAGACGCCGCCCAGTCGATCTAACCCGTCTCATGGAACACTAGCGCTTCCGCGAACGGACCATTGACGTCGCGTCCAGAAGGTCCGTCTCCACCTCCTCATCCGAATACCGTGCGTTCACCACCGCCACGCGTTGGCGCAGCTTATCGAATCGGGCCAGGACTCCGGCCTCGTCCATCTGCAGGAGTTCCTGGTATCGCTCGTAGGGAATCATCACCACCTCCGGGCGGCTGCCTCGAGTCAGAATGTAGGCCGTTCCCTGCTTCACGACCGCGTCGAAAACGGTCTTAAACTTTCCCTGAAGTTCGGTAACGCCGATGATCTTGTCCATCACTTATTACCTCACCCAAAAGCTTACTACATATTAAATGCAGACCCGGCAGACGTTTCGGGACCGCAAGGACCTCGGGGAACGAGAGAAAAGGATGCCTTCCTTTGCGACCGCGTTTGCCAATTCGCGTTGAAGTAGCTACAACAGCTACCAACGGGAGATAGGGATGAGCACCGTCGGCGTCAAAGAGCTAAAGAACCGCCTAACCGAGTACCTTCGCCGCACCAAGAAGGGCGAGGAGATCATCGTCACCGAGCGACGTAAACCCATCGCGGTCATCCAGCCGATTGACTCGGTCGAGCAGCTCCAAACCCTGGAAGCGAAGCTGGCGAAGCTGGCCGCCCTGGGGATCGTCACGCTTCCGGTAAGGAAACCCAGCAAGAAAGTCCGCCTCGTTAGCACCGCGGGAAGACCCGTGTCCGAAACGATTCTCGCCGAAAGGCGATGATCTACCTCGACACGAGCGCGCTAGTGAAGCGCTTCGTGGCCGAGGCTGCTTCCGACCGCATCCGCCGCTTGATCGTGGCGGAAGCATCTGTAGCCACTTCCAAGATTGCCTACGCGGAGATCTATTCGGGCCTGACGAGGAAGTGGCGGGAAAACGATCTCTCCAAATCGGACCATGCGCTGGCATGCCGGCAGTTTGAGATGGACTGGGAGGCCTATGTTCGCGTCGAACTTCACGATGAGATCCTGGTTCTCTCCCGCGATCTGATTCAACGACACCCGCTCCGAGGCTTCGATGCCGTCCACGTGGCTTCAGCCGTCTATCTCCAGAAGGCGCTGGGCGAGCCCATGTCTTTCGTGGCCGCAGACAAGCGTTTACTCGAAGCGGCGCACCAAGAATCTCTATTTACGGTAGATGTCACTACCTAGGGACGGTCCGGTTTCCGCCCCCGCAGTCAGCGGAGCGATTCTCTGAGGGCCAGGATGACCGCCGATGCGATCCTGGCCTCCTAGATACTCTCCTTTTTCCCCGGAAGGCTCGCTAGCGCCGCGCGAGGAGTGACGATTGGGATGCCCTGCACTTCGCCGAGCCTGAGCATCCCTTGCTTATCACCCGAGACAATCAGAGACGCCCCTGCCTTTATCGCCGTGGCGAGTATCGGGTTGTCGTGCCGGTCGCTCGAGAGCGCGACTTCCGGTAATTCACCCACCACTAGCGCCTTCGAGTCGATCGTCTCGAGGAGAAGTCGCGACTCCTCGCGGCTCACAAACGGACGCAGTTTCTCATACGTCAGAACACGCCGAAGCTCGTCCAGCTGCGTATGTGAAGTCACAAGCTCGAACTCACCGCGCTGCCATGCCTGGTAGAGTAAATCAGGTGGGCTGTCTCTGGTGATGAGGGCTGCCACAAGCACGTTCGTGTCAAGAACGATCCGCACGCGCCCACTCCACCGCCTCGTCGATCAGTTTCATCAGCTCGTCGGGGTCGGCGCCGGCGTTGTGTTCCTTGATGTCCCGGACGACACGGTCGAACACCTCTCGGCGTACCGCCTCGTTGACGAACTCGGAGAGGTCTCCCTTCCGCAGCCCCTTTCGCGCCAGGTAACTACGTACGGCCCGGTCCGTCTCCTCCGGGATGGATAGGTTCCAGCGAGTCATTAGCCGCTCCTGCGTATATACGCTTATACACCCATACATCTATATTAGCAGGCGGGCAACAGAAGCACAAAGTCGGCCTGGCCAAATCCGACGGGGAGGCCCTATCACGGGCTACCCCGCCGATGGAATGAGTTACCGGCTGTACGCCTCGAGCGGTCCGAGCAGCCTCCGTCGGGCCGCGCTCAGCCGATCTCGGCGAGCGTCTTCTGGGCCTCGTCGGCCCCCGAGAATGTGGGATTGAGCTCCAGGGCCCGGGTGAGCGCCCGCTGTGCCCCGGAGCGATCCTGGAGCTGGTAGAGCGTCATCCCCAGGTGATACTGGATCTCGGCGTTATTCGGTATCTTCTCCGCGCTCTCCTGGAGATAGCCGAGCGCCCGCTGGTAGAGCCCGCGCTTGTAGAGAATCCAGCCGAGGGTATCCGAGATGCTCGGGTCCTCCGGAGCAAGCTCCTTCGCCTGCTGGGCAAGCTCGAGCGCCTTCTCCTGATCGCCACCATGCTCCGAGTAGAGATAGGCGAGATTGTTGGCGGCGACGGCCGTCTGCGGATGGATCGCCAGGACCTTTTCGTAGGTTGCGATCGCCCCCGGCACGTCGCCCTTCTGCTGCTGGACCATCCCCGAAAGCATCATCACGACCGGGTTATTCGGGTTGGAATCGAGGGCCTCGGATAGCTTCGCGAGCGCCTGATCGAAGTTACCCCTCGAGGCGTAGAGCGTCCCGAGCTCGGTGTAAGCCGCCACCAACCGCGGCTCGAGCTCGACCGCCTTGAGGAAAGCCGCCTCCGCGGGAGCGACCTCGCGCCGGGCCTGGTGGGTCTTCCCCAGCACGAAATAAAGAGCGCCCGAATCAGGAACGAGAGCGATCTGCCGGTTGACTCTCGCGAGCGCGGCGTCCGCGCGGTTGTTCGACAGATCCATCGCCACGAGCTTCCCGAGCGCGTCCGCGAACCCGGGCGACATGGCCAATGCCGCCTCGAACTGACGCGCCGCCTCCGCGGGCCTCCCTCCCACCTCGAGACCGAGGCCAATCATGTACGGCCCGCGGAAATCGTTCGGAGCAAGCTCGGCGAACCGGCGATACGACTCGGTCGCACGGGTCGGATCGCCCTTACTCAGATACGCAGAGCCCAGGAGCTGATGCGCCTGAGGCACCCTCGGGTAGTTCGCGATGTAAGCG
>JBOGJF010000247.1:0-4037 GCA_050747785.1 Vicinamibacteria bacterium | reverse complement strand
GTGCTAGCCCCATCCGGCTACAGCCACGAAAGCATCGAGACCATCGAGGGCATCGAGAAAAAGACGGCCGACATCTACACCTTCTACCTCGGACGAAGCGTGGGAGGTGACTACCATTTCGTGCTCCCCCTGACCGACAAGGGCCGGCGCATCGGCCTGGCGCTGGTGACGGTCTCGATGTCGGATCCCATCCAGCGGAGCGCGGTGCTCACGGTGCTTATCGTGAGCCTTGTGCTCGTTGCGGCCGGCACGTTCGCGGCCATCAAGTATGCGACCACCATGACCCTGAAACCTCTTGGAGCTCTCGTCGAGGATGTGGAAGCCGTTGTGAAAGGAGACGAGCCCATGGTGCCTTCGGCCCACGGTTACCGTGAGGTCGAAGAGCTGGCGGCGAGCATCAACCGTGTTATCGAGCGAGCCGCTCCGGTTCCCGCCGGAGCTCCCCGCATCCAGTCTGTAGTCGTGAAGGCCGTTCCCGGTGCGGACGTCATGCCCAGCGAGGACCCGCCGGTGCCACGGGTGCCACCGGTGAACGTACCCCAACCGCAAGGGTCCGAAGCACCCGAAACGCCCGAAGAGCCCGAGGAGGAAGCCCTCCCGTCGCCAGCCATCGTAACGCCCTGGTCCGCGCCGGTAGAAACACCCGTGGCGGTTCCTCAGGTGGCGTACGAACGGTCATCGGCCGCCGCCGCCCTAGCCGTTCCAGAGCCACGCCTCGCCGCGCGGCCGGCTCCGGGGGAGGCGGCACGCAACCGCGCCGCCGGTGAAGGCGAGCTGACGGTGGACGAGAACTACATCGTAACCAGTGCCGACCCAGCCGTCCTCGCGGTTCTCGGAGCGCGGGCTAGCCAGGTGCAAGGCAAGCATCTGTTGGAGGCGATCTCGGAGCTCAGTCTGCTTGAGCTCGTACTGGACTTGCTGAACGCCTTGTCGGAGGGTGGCCCGACGTTTCGACACGTGGACGCTTCGCCGACGGGCCCGCTCGACCTATCGGTGAGACGGAGGGGTCTTGAAACAATCGTTAGGTTGACTCCCGCGAAAGACGAGGAGGTGCGTCGCCGTGGGATCTGACTATCCGACCCTGCGTCTCGCACGGTTGCCTCGGCTCACCGTGATGCGGCCGGACGGGAAAGAGGTACAGCACTCCCTGGCGGTCCGAGAAGTTACGGTGGGGCGTCATCCCGCCAACCGCATTTGCATTCCCGACCGTCATGTCAGCAAGTTTCACGCAAAGCTCGTGCTCACCAATGACACGATCACCTTGTTGGATCTCGGGAGTCTCAACCGAACCCGCGTCAACGGAGTGGAAATCAGCCAGGCGAGCCTGAGCTATGGAGATCAGATCCAGTTTGCGGGAGTGGAGGTGCGCCTTCTACCTCCTCAACTACAAATCGCGAGATCCCAGACACCATTCCCGCCGGTGTCATCCCTGTCGCCGCCCGCTCGCCCCAGGACGCCCGACGGTTCCCGTCCTTCCGCCGATCTTGCCTCGAAGGCTTCGTCGGGAGCTCCTCCTCCATCCCGAACGGCGAGCCCCCCCGAGGGACGGCGCCCGATCTATCGGCTCTACGTCGTGGGTGGAGCGCTGGTTCTGGTCTCGCTCTTGGTAGCCCTCGCCCTGCGCTCGGCTCTCATTCCCTCCTCGCCCGCCGATCCGGCGGAGACACCGTCAGCGCAGGATCCATCGGCCGCCATGGCTCGAGTGGTCGTTCCCACGGCCTCGCAGGTTCTGGAGGAAGCGGCGGCTCCCGTCCCCGCCCCGCCCACCGAGGAGGGCCGTGGACCGACTGGACCCAACGCAAGACCGCTCGCACCGCAGGCCGCTCTCGAGTCCTATTTCGATGAAGCCCTTTCCTTGATCGCGGCGGGTCGACTCAAGGAGGCGCGGTCCTACTTTCAGAAGGCACTAGCCCTCGATCCCAACAACTCGAGAGTACAAAGCCGCCTCGCTCTTCTCGAAGAGCAGATCGAGACCGAGATCGAATCTCGATTCCAAAACGCCAGGGAGGCGTTTCGATTCCTTCGTTACGACGAGGCGATTTCCGACTGGGAAGTCGTGGTGCAGCTCGCCGAGCCCTCCGATCCTCGCAAGGTGGAATCGGAAAAAGGCATGGCGCAGGCTCGCGCCAAGCGGCGTTGACTCGGAGAGACCCGTGACCAACCGCGACGCCAACGAGCCCGAAAAACCGGAGCCCACCGTGGAAGGGTGGTATCCCCGCATCGTCTTCGAGAACGGCGAATACGCCCTTGTGGATCTCGCCGGCAGCCAAGAGCAGGGTCGAGTCGAACGTCGCCGCTCCCCGGAGCCAAGGCGGTCTTCGGGCGTCAAGCTCGTGCTGATTGCCGGGGCCACGCCCGCACAATATCCCATCTCGCAGTCGGAAACCGTCGTGGGCCGCTCGGCGGCTGCGGACATTTGCATCGACGATCCCTTGGTCTCGAGACGACACTGCAAGATCATGCACCACGCCTTTGGTTGGGCGTTGGTGGATCTCAAGAGTCAAAACGGAACGTTCGTCAACGGCGTTCGAGTCGGAGAAACCGAGCTGCGTCACGGCGATCAAGTACAGATTGGGGCGTTCTCCTTCTACTTTTCCGAGAGCGGAGATGTCCCGACGACCGGCTCCTTGGAGATCATTCAAGCGGCAAAGACTCTCGAGCAGTGGCTGACCGCGCCCACGCTTTGGGGATTGACCTCGGCACCCCCGCCCGAGCCTGCCGGTCGGCCCTCTCGTTTCCACGCGCCACCCGTGGCGTTGAGCCGACGCCTCGCGTCCCTTTCGGCTAGCGTCCTCCTGCTCGTTCTCGTTGGGCTCCTCGGACTGGGGCTCTTTGCGATGTCGAGTGAGCCGCCGGTGGAGGACGATTTCCAGAGGATCTTCCAGGCCGAGCTGAGCGCGGAAGCGCGGCAGCAGGTTGACCATCTCCAAAGGCAAGCCGAAACCGAAGCTCAGGCAGGGCACTTCCCTCTCGCCATCGAGAGCTACCGCAAGATCCTCGTACTCGATCCGACCCACCAGGAAGCGCTCTCCGAAATTGCCCGGATCGAGGACCACCTTCGGGAAGAGGCGGAGATGGAAGAGCGGGCTCGAGAAGAGGAGCGACGAAAACACGAGCACGTGGCGGGACTGGTCGAGCAGGCTAATGCCTCGGCGACGGCCGGTGATTTCGACACCTCACTCGCCCTATTGAATCAGGCGCGCGGCGCTGACCCCGAGAGTCCCCTCGTCGTACAGAAGCTCGCCGAGCTTCACGTGACGGAGGGTGAGCGTCACCGAAGGCGGGGCGCCTTCCACCAGGCGCACGCCGCTTTTCAAACGGCACTGGAGCTCGATCCCGAGAACGTCGATGCCGCGCAAGGAATTTCCCGGATTCACGCCAGTGAAAGCCGAGCGCAGCAAAGGCAGAGGCAAGCCGAGAAGACCCGACAGCGCGTCGACGCGCTGACCGAGCTCGGCCTGACGCAGCTCAAGAACCAAGAGTTTTCCGAGGCCCACACTTCCTTCTCTGAAGTCTTGGCGCTCGACCCATCGAATGCGCGTGCGCGGGAGTTTGGCCAACGCGCCCAAGACCTCTTGGAAGAAAGAGCCCGCCCCATCTACGAGGAGGGCGTGAGGCTTTTCCAGGAAGGGCTGCTCCTAGAATCGGTGGCCCGGCTCCAGCGGGCGCTCTCCATCTATCCGGATCACCGCGCGACCCGGGCCTTCCTCACGGACAATGCCGCCTTCCTGCGAGAGGAGGCCGCCAACCGTTACAAACGCGCCTACATCTATGAAGGACTCGGCCGCCTGAAGGATGCCCTCGAGCTCTACCGGCAGACACTTGCCCTGCTTCCCGATACGAGCGAGGAGTACCATCAGAAGGCTGCTCAAAAGATTGAGAAGCTGGAGACGACAGCCCCAGCAAAGCGGTGAGACATGACGCTGAACGAGCTCGAGCAGAAAGTCGGTGAGCGGTTGCTCCACTACGGAAAGGTTCCACCCGAGCTGCTGGAGCGGGCCCGCGCCTTTCAGAGTGCGAAGGGCATCACCTTGGGC
>JBOGJF010000246.1:0-1444 GCA_050747785.1 Vicinamibacteria bacterium | reverse complement strand
CGATTGGCGGCTTCATGGTCAAGAAGTTCGACGAAACGATTCCCGATTTCTACGACCAGGAAGACCTGGCCAGAAAACATATCGAGGTCGAGAACCGTTCCGGCTCTCTCGAGCGATTCCCGATCATGAGCATCACCATCGCGATCGTGAACAACGTCACCGGGAAGGGCGGAAGCTCCCACGCGATCGCGGAGCGAGCAGCCGAACTGAAGAAGTACTTGAAGCGATTCCAGGGAAGCAACTATCTCTCGGAGCGCCGGCGCGCCGCCCCTCGAGCTGACGAGAAACCTGGCCCCCCGGGTAAGGTTCTCGAGACCGCGCAAGGACTTGGCCATGGCCGCTAACACGAGATTTCGTTACCGGGGCCTTCTCGCGGGAGTCGCGGCGAGCGCGATAGCCGTATCTCTTCTCTACTTCGAGGTCTTTCGGCCCATCGAAAGCCAGCTCTACGATCAGAACTTTCATCTCTTCTGGACGGGACAAGATACATCCGAGATCGTCATCATCGGAATCGATCCCACCTCTTTGGAGTCGATCGGAAACTGGCCGTGGCCAAGGATGTTCCATGCCGAAGTCATCCGAAAGGCGGCGCGAGACGGGGCCAAGGTGATCGGAATTGACATCGGCTTCATCGAACCGGATCGCGACTCTCCCCAGAACGATATGGAGCTACAGCAGGCGGTCGCCGAGGCCGGCAACGTGATTCTCCCGATATTGATCGAGCCCCGAAGATCCGGTGAGAGCGTCGGATTAGCCTGGGCAAGAAACCTCCCCGAGCTTGAGCGGGCGGCACTGGGGGCGGGTCACGTTCACATCGACAGCAGCGACGATGGCATCGTCCGCGAGGTTCTCCTTTCCTCCAACCTGGGAGACCAACGCTCCTGGGGTTGGTCCATCGAGGTCCTACGCGCCTATCTGGATCTCCCGCACGAATCGATTCGGTCCGTGGGAGGGAACCGGCTTGCCGTGGGGGACATCGAGATTCCGGTGAAGATGGCTCCTCGTTCGGCCGAAGCCAGTGCCGATCGGATCCTCGCAGATTACGCGATGAACATCGGCTGGGTCGGCGGACGGGGTGCATTCCCAAGGATCGCGGCAGACACCGTGATCGATGGCGCCTTTCCAGACGGTTATTTCCGAGGAAAGATCGTCCTCTATGGCATGTACTCGCCTGGCTTCGACGAGTTCACCACCCCCTTCTCACACGGGCCCGTCCCGGGCGTCGAGGTTCAGGCATCGATCATTCACACGATCTTGAAGGAGACGTTCATTCGCTCCGCACCGATCGAGCTCATCGCGGTGGTCAGCATCCTGGCCGGTCTCTTGGTGGGATTCGTCTACGAACGGTTCGAGACTCGGGTCGCCGCGGCGGCGTTGATCGTTCTCATGATCGTGAGCCTGGCGGCCTACGTCTACCTCTTCAACTTCCTTGGGTATTGGACCC
>JBOGJF010000245.1:0-5148 GCA_050747785.1 Vicinamibacteria bacterium | reverse complement strand
CTCTATCGCTATCTCGGCGGACCGCTGGCAAGAGTGCTACCCGTGCCGATGATGAACATCATCAACGGAGGCGCCCACGCCGACAACAATCTGGATGTTCAGGAGTTCATGATCGTTCCCGCCGGGGCGAGCTCCTTTTCCGAAGCCCTTCGAGCCGGGACCGAGACGTTCCATGCACTCAAGGGTCTGCTGAAGAAAAAGGCGTTGGTGACCGCGGTGGGTGACGAAGGGGGGTTCGCCCCAAACCTGCGCACGAACGAAGAAGCCATCGAGCTCGTCTTGGAAGCCATCTCCGCCGCCGGGTATCGCCCCGGCTCGGACATTTACCTCGCACTCGACGTGGCGGCGAGCGAGCTCCACCGAGAGGGTGACTACCAGATGCACAAGTCGGGTGGCCCGCGGCTCGACAGCGGCTCACTCATCGAGCTCTACTCGGACTGGGTGGCCAAGTATCCCATCGTCTCCCTCGAAGATGGACTCGACGAGGACGATTGGGATGGCTGGCAGGAGATGACCAGGGCATTGGGCGACAAGACTCAGTTGGTGGGGGACGACCTCTTTGTAACTCACCCCGAGAGGCTCCGCCGAGGCATCGACAACGGCGTGGCGAATGCCATTCTCGTGAAGCTTAACCAGATCGGCACCCTGACCGAAACGATGGAAGTCGTCGCCCTAGCTCAACGCAACGGTTACGGTGCGGTCATGTCTCATCGTTCCGGTGAGACCGAGGACACAACCATCGCCGACCTGGCTGTCGCCACCGGCTGTGGACAGATAAAGACCGGCTCGGCAAGTCGAAGCGATCGAGTTGCCAAATACAACCAGCTTCTTAGAATCGAGGAGGAGCTTGCCGACCAAGCGACTTTCGCGGGTCTGGACTACGTCGGCTCGGGAGCCGGAGATGGTCCTAGTTCATAGGCAAGGCCGGCGGGTGGATTGGATGGGACAGCCTGAATCGGCTTCAGGACCGGCTTTTCTCGTCGTCCACGGCGATCTTGAGTGACCTCAAGAACTTCTTGTCGAGGGGACTGATCGTAAAGGACCCACCCTTGTGACCGGTGATGCCGGCGAGCGTCTCGGCGGCTGTCTCATCGAGCTGACCCCGAGGAGCAAACACGAGCGTCGCCTGGAGGACGAGGGAGATCTCGTACCCCGCATCCCGCACTCGACTCAAGCACTCTTCCACCTGAGGGGAGCTCGAAATGGCGCGCTCGATGCTTTTCTCCAGGTCGCGCACCATCGGTCTTAGTTTGTCGTCACCTTCCACCGGCAGTCCTCTGTCTCCGACTCGTCCGTCCACTAAGGAACGCCCACCGAGTCGAGTTGGGTATTGTTCACGATAGCAGATGGCTTCGCAACCGACAACAAGACTCCCGACTGGAGCAACATCGATCCCGCCCCTTCGGCGCCCTCGATCGCACGGCACCAGGTTTGGCGAAGGGTGTCGCTCGCGGAAGCGTTGTCGCGCGGACGGCTAGAAATAGTAGCCTTGCACGTCGTCCTTGACCAACCACACGTAGGTGTAGGATGGCCAAAAGTTGATATGAATCTCGTAGGTTGCGCTGATGACCGTTCGCTTCAGCTCCCGGTTACGGATCACGAGTAAGTCCTGTCCCACGAGTATCACGCCGTAGCTTTCCGCCGTATGGAGGAGGTTTCGCTTGATGGTCTGGGCATCGACTTCGACTGGAGAATTGGCTGCCATGGTCATCTCGTCCACGAACTTGATGCGAAGCAGGACGGCGGGCCCGACGTGGAAGGCGACATAGGCAATGACCGCCACCAGGGCCACATCAAACAGGAATCCGAGGCGGATCTCCCCCCGTTCCTCTGCCGGCCTCGACACTGTGCTCACCTCTTGTGGCTTGGGGACCTTATAAATCATTCTACGCTCAGAAAGACATCCGGGTCCAACGCTCGGGGGCCATGGTAGTTGGCAGGTCCCCATTCGCTTCCGGCTCATCGGCCTTTCTCTTTGCGGCCGTCTTTCAACGAGGCGAGGAACCTCTTCAATGGCAACGTGTTAAGGACGTCCCCCGCGGTTGCCCAACCACGCCGCGCCTGGGCAACCCCGTAGTGCAGATACCCAAAGTGGGCGGTCGCGTGGGCGTCGCTGTCGATGACTAGCTTGACACCGGCGTCCACGGCCATGCGAACGTGCTCGTCTTTCAAGTCGAGCCGATCGGGAATCGCGTCAATCTCCAACGCGGTTCCGGTCTGCCGGGCGACCCGCAGCACTTCGTGCAAATCCAAGTCGTAAGGCTCGCGCTTCTGCAGGACCCGACCGGTGGGATGAAAGAGGACGTCGACATGTGGATTCCTCATCGCGCGGCAGATGCGTTCGGTCATCTGCTCTCGACTCTGATGGAAGTGGGAGTGGATCGCGACGCCGACGACGTCTAGCTTGGAGAGAAGCGAATCGCTCACGTCCAAGGATCCATCGGGCATGACGTTGACTTCCGCTCCAGCGAGGATCCTGATTCCCGATAGCTTTCGATCGACCCTTCGGATCACCTCGATCTGCCGTGCCAGCTTGGTCTCGTCCATCCCCATCATGGCGAGGCTAGCGGTGTGATCGGTGATAGCAATGTATTCGAGTCCGACCTTTTTCGCTTCGAACGCCATGCCCTCGATCGAATGCTTGCCGTCGCTCCAATCGGTTTGGGTTTGGAGATCCCCTTTGAGATCCCCGTAGCCTATGACGTTCGGCAGACGGCCTTCCTGGGCGGCTTCGATCTCTCCTCGATCCTCTCGCAGCTCGGGGACGATGAAGGGTAGCCCGAGGGCTTGGTAGAGCTCCTGCTCGGTACGTCCCGCGATCGCCTTCTCGCCCTTGAAGAGACCGTATTCATTGAGCTTCAGACCTCGATCGAGCGCAATGCGCCGGAGGTGCACGTTATGGGCCTTGCTGCCGGTGAAGTAATTGAGGGCCGCGCCGAAGCTCTCTCGCGGAACCACCCGCAGATCCGCGTCCATTCCCATCGCGAGGCGCACGCTGCTCTTGGTGGGTGCCTTGCCGTAGACGTGAGCCACCTCCGGCATGCTGGTAAAGAAATCCATCACCCTCGCCGCGTCTTCGGAGACGACAAGAATGTCCGCGTCCCCCACAGTCTCCTTGCGCCTCAGGATACTCCCCGCCACCTGGACCTTCTGGACGCACCCCAGCTCTCGCAACCTGCGTTCGATCGAATGGGCGATGGGAAGCGCCTGGCCGATGGGGAATCGGCCTCGGTGCTGCCTGAGGAAGTCCAACCCGCGCAGGATTTCCTCTTCACTCTTTTTTCCGAATCCGCGCAGCGATCTTCTGGGCAATGGACTTCCCCACTCCCGGATTCGTCGCCACCGCCTTCTCCCCGCCTCCCTCGAAGAGATGGGCGACCGGCTCCTCGTTGGCCTCGACCGCCTCCGCGGCCTTCTCGTAAGCGCGTGGCTTGAAACCCACGCCCTCGAGCTCGAGAAAGGCGGATATCTCCCGAAGTACTTTGGCGATTTCGTGGTTGGACACTATTAGCACTAGCAGGCTGCTGAAGAAAGAGTCGGCCTGCGCGAGCGGAGCGAGCCCGGCGCGAATGCGCCGACGAAAGCGCAGGCCGTGGGGGTGGGGCCCCACGGCACTGATGCACTAGTAGTGCGCGCTCACTCCTCGTTCGCGCGCCTGTCCTCCGCTCGCAGGCTCGCTGCGGACGGCGGGCGGGCAGGGTGCTGCAGTTATTCATGGGTACCCTGCCTGCCTTTACGCAGACGGCGAGATTAGTTTGGGCCCGAGGAAGAAGGCAAGCCCTCGGCCCACACGCAGGATCGCGGGACGGTTATTCGGAGGGAGAAACAGTGCGATCGGCGGTCGCGCGGGCGGCTTCCTGATGAGTGAACCCGGGCTCCGGTCTGGCAAATAGAAACCCCTGCCCATAGGTGATGCCGAGCTCGAGGAGAGTCTTGAGCTCTTCCTGAGTCTCGACACCTTCCGCGATCACGTTCGCCTTGACCTTTTCGGCGAGGGACAAGATGGCCTTCAGCATCTCTCGCTTCACGAAGCTCGTATCGATGTCCCGGACCATGAGCAGGTCGAACTTCAAGTAGTTCGGTTTGAGGTGGACGATCTTCTCGAGGCCGGAATAGCCCGCTCCCATGTCATCCACCGCGACCGCGAAACCCACGTCGGTGAAATAGTTCATCGCCTCTAGAAAGAGACTGTAGTTCTCGATCGCGAGCCTCTCGGTGATCTCCAAGACGATGCGGGAAGGGTGAAGATTCATTCCCTTGAGAAAGTCCACCATGAGTTGGCCCTGGAACTCCGGATCACGGATGGTCATCGGCAGCGTGTTGACGAAGAGCTTGTACGGGGCTTCCAGATTCGCCGCGCCGATGAGGGCCTTCCGACGGCAAAGGCGATCGAGCTCGAAGAGGAGGTCGGATTCGGTTGCGATGTCGAAGAGCATGTACGGGCTCTCGAACTCGGTGCCCTTCGGTCCCCGGGTCAGCGCCTCGTATCCGACGATCGACTGATCCTTCATATTGACGATGGGCTGGAAGACCGTTTGCACGTCTTCCTTCAAAATGATCTCTTGCAGTATCTCCTTGTTCTTTACCTCCACCCGGTACCCCTGAAACTTGGCCATTTGCCGGGCTTCGTCGATCACTTTGAGGATGAGCCGTTCCTCTTTGATCAGCGGATTATGGAGGACCAGACTGTAGCCGATCCCGAGCTTGGGCCGGCTGCGCAGATAAGAGCAAGTCATACGGTAGATTCGCTTGCTGAGGTACGAGTGGATGCGATCTCCTAGATGCTCCAGGTCGCCCTTGCCGAAGGGTTTCTCCTCGCGCTTCTTGGACAAGAAGATCAGGAACACGTCACCGTGTTGTTCGTTGACGGTGACCAGGTCGTCTTGACGCGTTTGCATCCCTCGCATGTCCAGGATGAGCTTGGTGACCAGCTGAAGCACTTCTTCGTAAATCTGGCTTCCGTAGTCGTGCTCGATCTGAGAGAGACGTGACGCATCGATGTAAAGGAGGGCAAGCGACTTGTTGCTGACCAGCATGGTCTTGATTTCATCGAACTTCTCGCGGTAGGTAGCGAGGTGCGATGGCGCGACGACGGTGCCGATCGGTTCCCTCCGCTGGTCGGTCGGCTGTTCTCGAGGCGGCGCGGCG
>JBOGJF010000244.1:0-3566 GCA_050747785.1 Vicinamibacteria bacterium | reverse complement strand
CGAGCTGCCGTCGCCCGCGTCACCGAATGGTCGAGCCTGGCCTTCGCTGACGCTATCCTGAAGGCGAAGCCGGGTGCGGCTGTCATTCGCCTCGTGGTTGTGCGCGTCAATCAGATACTTGGTCTCTCAGACAAGTCCGTCATACGAGGTGCGCTCTTCCGGGTAATCGACGGCTCCGAGTCCGCTGAGGATCTCGAAGAAGGTGCCGCGAGCATCGAGCCGGATCGGACCGGGCGGACCTTCCGCATCGCCAACCTGCACTCACTGCTGCGCGACTCGGCGGAGACGGCATGAGCACGGCCAACACCCTGCTCGACATCTTCGCGCCGCCCGAAGGCCTGGTTGGTCACAGTGCTGCGCTGGTCGCCATGACGGGCGCTGAGGACTTCCTAGAGGCCGCTCTTCAGCGGTTCTGCGGCCTCCGACCCCGGCAGCGCGCTGAGCTCGGCGCGACCCTGGCCTACCTGATGCTCGACGGGCATGAGTCGGCACCTCGAACGGCGGTGGTTCCGCCTGGGCGCGTGCCGGCGCTCCACGAGTTCCACCCGAAGAAAGTCGCGCCCGGTTCACTACTTCACGCCAAGCTGGCCCTCCTGGCGTTCTCTTCGAGCCGGACCGGCGGCCCCGTGCACCTCCGGCTCGCCGTGCTCACGGCGAACTTCACCTACACCTCGGCACGCCAGCAGCTTGAACTGGTCTGGGTCATCGACGTCCCTTTGGACGGCAGGGCCAAGGCGGTAGATCGGGCGGAGGTGTCCGCGGCCGGGGCGTTTGTTGAGGTGCTTCTTGAGCATCGCTTTTATCGAGACGAGCGCGCCTTGCCGAAGAAAGACCGGCGCCTCACGGCTCGACTCGATGACTTGCTGGCGACGGCGGCCGGTGTTGCTCCGGCGAACCCGCGGCCCCGATTCATCCACTCCGTCGAGGTGCCGCTCTACGCGCAGATCCGATCGAGATTTCGTAGCGAGGTCGATTCGCCCAGGAACCTCTTGCTCTGCGGCTCGGGGTTCTACGAGGAGCCGTCTGGCAAGGCTGCGAAGCCCGAGGTTCTCGCGAAGCTGGAAGGCCTCGGTGTGCTCACCGAAAATGCTCGCCGCGTGGCGGTCGTCGAACCCGGCGAGGCTGGCGCCATTGCCGACTGGAGAACCGACGGCGAGACGGACGGCTGGGAGATCGTAACCCCCATCGATCCCCGGGGCCTCAATCGGAAGCTGCACGCGAAGTTCATCTACGCTGGCTACCTGCGCGACGGTCACGCCAGCAACGGATGGCTCTATCTTGGCTCAGGCAACCTCTCACGCCGCGGACTCCTGACGGCAGGCGTGATGCCCAGGGGGAACATCGAGTGCGGCGTCATCATCTCAGCCACCGAGCGCCTCGACGGGGAAGCGCTCGAGAGTGCCCTCTTCTGGAATCCCGACGCGGAGGCGGCCGAGTGCGAGAAGTGGGAGCCCGGGCAGGTCGGCGACGAACCAGAAACGTCACAGCTGCTCGATGCGCCGCCCATCCTCTCAGCAGCGGTCGTTGCTGAACCTGAGCGGGCTCTGCGCCTGCTCTGGAGAGAAGACGCGCATTCCAAGGGGCGCGTAGCTATCAGCTGGATCGGTCACGGCTGGATTCCGGTCAAGTACAGGCAGGAGGACGTCCCGCTCCACGAGGTCAACGAGCCGACGGCCCTTAACGTCCGAGACAGCAAGACCGGTGCAGAGTGGACCATTCCTGTGGTGGACGCCTCGGGGCGCGTCTCCTGGCAGCCCCCTCGCTTCACGAGCTACGCAGACGCCCTGGCCGCACTCCTTGACTTTCCGATCCGGCCCGCCGAAGCCACCGATGACGATGGTGACGGGGATGACGACGGCGGCAATGGTCATGCTCCTCCTGGGCTCAAGAACGAGGAGGACGAGAAGAGCTACGCGCTCCATGCCGCAGCGGAGCTAGTCGAGAGGGTGGCGGCACTCCAAGTCGCGCTGCCCGAGCCAATGCTGGACGACTGGCTCGAGCACCTCGACCGAATGTTCCGCGGCGCCTTTCCGGAGATCTTGATCTCCGCTTGGCGAGAGCACCGCATCGACATTTTCGCCCATCTGCGAGAGCCCGAGCTGCGATCGCCCAAGCTGACCGACCGGCAGCGCAGCCGCTACTTCGAGCTTCTGGACCGCTCCGCGCGCGCGTGGGGCCTGCGATGACGTTTTCCTGGTCGAAGGCAGCTCGCGAGATTCGGCGCGTGGTGGCGCAGGACCGCAAGCGAACGACCGCCACCCGGCGCCTCGACGGCGGACAGCGGGCGTCGCTGCTGTGGCTGGCGGGGCGAATCCAACATGACGGAGTGGTGCTGGCCGACGAGGTCGGCACGGGGAAAACGCGCATCGCGTGCGCCGTCGTTCATTCGGTCCTGGCCGCGGGCGGGCGCGCCGCCGTAGTTGTGCCCCACGGGCTGATGCACCAGTGGGTGGCCGAGGCGAGAAAGCTCGACGCGACCGCCCCTGCCCCACGAGAGCTCACGACGGTCCTTGAGCTGTTCAAGGAGCGGGCCGATCGCGGAACGGAATGGCAGGGGCCGCGCCCTCGATCGCCCGAGTGGTGGCTCGTCTCTCACGGCTTCCGGGCGCCAGCCGTTCGATCCAACTCGTACTCCTGGCGGTATGCCTTGCCATCCCTCGTGCACTGCGCGCTCAAGCCAGCACACAAGCTGCGCGATCAGCGGACGTCATGGGGGGCTCTCGCCGGCTTCATGCAGTCGGAGACGTCGGACTACGTATGGAGCGGGCTCTTTTGCGTTGCCGAGCAGGTCGCACGGCGGCTGGGGCAGTACGGGACCATCAAGAAGCGGGTCCGGCGTTTCCGCCCGCTCAACGTGAAGGGAACCTGGGACAATGATCGCTTGATGGCGTTCTTCGAGGGCGCGGAGGACGGGCGCCGCCTCACCGAGGAGTTGCTCGGTCTCTGGCTCGGCGACTTTGACCTTCTGGTTATCGACGAGGCCCACAAGAGTCGAGGCTCGATGGACACAGAGGGAGCAGCCCTCGCCGCCGTCGATGCAAAGGTGCTCACGCGGCTGGTTGACGGGGTCATCCGGCATTCCAAGGTCGGGCGACGGCTGTGCCTGACCGCGACACCCATGGAGCTTGACCTGTCCCAGTGGCTCGATCTCCTTGAGCGCACAAGATGCGGGCTCGACCGAGAGAAGGGCCAGCGGGCCGTTCAGGCCTTCCACGACGCTGCGAGACGAGCAGCCGTGGCTCCGGACGAGGGCGCGCGGCTTGACAAGCTGTGCGAGACCGCCGAACAGTTCACGCGGGTTCTCTCTCCCTACGTCACCCGTCGAAGAAGAGACGAGGACGAGCTCGTCAGACGATTCCGCAACGGCGGCAAGCTTTCGACCGTCACTTCACATCCTCACCGGCGGCTCGAGCGGGTTCAGATCGGCTGGGCGGAAGTTGTTGGCACCGCATCGCCTTGGATCGACGTCCTCTTCGCCGCCGAATGCATGAGCCACAGCGCGCGGGGGTTATCCCTCGGCGACACGGCGGACTGGCCCATGGCTGTTCGCGACGCCTACACAAAGT
>JBOGJF010000243.1:0-4486 GCA_050747785.1 Vicinamibacteria bacterium | reverse complement strand
CGGTGCAGCTCCTCCACCGGGCGGGGCTACCCACGTATTCGACCCCCGAGCAGGCGGTTCAAGCGTTCATGCATCTGGTTTCCTACGCCCGCAACCGGGAAGTGCTGTACGAGACCCCGCGCGACCTCGGAGTCGCCATCGCCACCGACGGTAGGACTTACGCCGACCGGTTTCGTAGCCAAGTCACCCAGCATCACGAGATCCTGTCTGAAACGCTTTCGAAGCAAATACTGGAGGACTACGGGCTTCCCGTCGTGAGGCCCGAAGCCGCGGCCTCGGCTGAAGAGGCCGTCGAGGTGGCTCGACGGCTCGGGTATCCGGTGGTGCTGAAAGTCGCATCACCCCAGATCGCGCACAAGACCGACGTGGGAGGCGTGGTGCTGAACCTCCGTGACGATGACGAAGTGAGCCGGGCATTCGGGAACGTCGTGCCTCTGGCCCGGGAGAAGCGCCCGGATGCGACCATCGAAGGCGTCACCGTCCAACGGATGATCACGTCCGCCGACGGGTTCGAGATGATCCTGGGGAGCAAGAAGGACCCCACTTTCGGCTCGGCCATTCTGGTGGGAATGGGTGGCATCGCGGCGGAGGTGTTTCGAGATCGCGCGCTCGAGCTGCCGCCCCTCAACGAGCGACTGGCCCGACGCATGCTGGAGTCTCTCCGATCGTGGCCGTTACTCACCGGACACCGCGGCCGCCCCCGGGTCAATCTGGATCGATTGATCGAGATCCTGATCCGTTTTTCCTATCTCGTGGCCGACCTGCCGCAAGTGAAGGAGCTGGACATCAATCCTCTGTTGGTCACGTCGGAGGACGTGGTCGCGCTCGACGCTCGGGTGATTCTCGATGTGGATGCGGTCGATCACCCACCCAAACCGTACGCGCATCTGGCCATTCGGCCCTATCCCGCGCACTACGCGGCGAACCGGAATCTTCCCGACGGCACACCGGTCTTGCTAAGACCGATTCGGCCGGAAGACGAGCCCCTCTGGAACGAGCTCCTGGAGAGCTGTTCCAGCAAATCCCTCTTCGATCGCTTTCAGTACGTGTTCACCCGAACTCACGAGGTGGCGGCGCGATTCTGTTTCATCGACTACGATCGCGAGATGGCCATCGTCGCCGAGGTGAATGAAGGAGGACGCCAGCGGCTCGTCGGCGTGGGAAGGTTGGTCGCCGGTTCCGACCGGGAGACCACCGAATATGCCGTGCTGGTAACGGATGCATGGCAGGGCAAAGGCCTCGGCAGCTTGCTGACCGACTACTGTCTCGAGATCGCCCAAGACTGGGGAGCGGAGCGCATCGTTGCCATTACCACGCCGGAGAATTTCCGGATGCTCGAGGTCTTCAGAAGACGGAACTTCGTGCTCGAGACGAACGTGGAGGCCAAGGTCGTCGAAGCCACGAAGGAGCTCGCGAAACGCGGAGTAGAGCGGGCTGGCCGCCAGCCTCATCTGGAGAGCCGGTAATGCTCGCGTTCGACATCACCCTCGCCGTCCTCATCGTCGTCATCGTTCTCTTCATCGTGAAGGCGGTGCGCCAGACCCGGGGTCAGATCGATCATCACCTGAGAGGCACCGATCCGCATCGGCGCGACGACATCGGGCGGGACATGATTGCTCGCATCCGAGAGGAGGCGGATCGGGTGAAGTGCGCTCGCTGCGGGGGCTCAACCTTCATGCTCCTCGGGACGGAAAACCAGTACCAGTGCGAGTCGTGCGCCACGACCTTCGAAGGCCCGCCGCACCTGCCCGACCCTAAGCCCTGATCCAGTCGCCTTCACGCTCGGAGACGACGGACTCCGGTGACTCCCTGATCGTCTACTCCACTCCGGAGCGCAAGATGAGCTGCCTTGCTCTTGTGAACATGGCGTGTCCCGGGCAAGATGGTCTTCTTCATGGACGCGATCGTCCTCACCGTTTTCTTTCTTGTCTACCTCGGCATGATGCTCGGGGAAATCGTCACGACCGAGCCGCTCGCCGACGCGGTGATCGTCGCCGGCCCGCTCCTCGTCCGACTCGTAGCCTTCATGCGCCTGCGTCCCTCCGCTCGGGCTTCGGCGACTCGAGAGCCGATACCGGGGAAGGCTTAAGGCGTCGATCTAAACGACGACACCTCGCACGCCGGGTTTCAGAAGAACCGCCCAGCGATCACTGTAGGGATGCACTTTCGCCACGGGTCCGTTTTCGTCGACCAGGCGGCGCCCTTCATTGGCCCATTGAAAAATGGCTCCCTCCAGACTGAACACGTCCCTCATGCCGGCCTTCATCAATCGACGCGCAAAGTTCGAGGATCGAAAGCCCATGGCACAATACAGAACGACTGGACGGTTGGCGGCAACGAGCGAGTGTAGGGCTGGCGCGTCCCCGTCCGGATCGACCCTCCGCGCGCCGGGCAGATGACTCAGAGAGAATTCGTCTGGGTTCCGAACATCGATGATCTGCGGCTGTGGCCGATTCGGGTCGGCCAGCCAGGCGTCGAGCTCCGCGACGCGCAAGTGTCGGACCTCTGGGAACCGTTCGCGCACGAGCTTCTTGAGTCCTTCCATGCCGTCCTTCTCAGGATCGAACCCCAAGACCGCCTTGCCGGTGAGCATGAACAGCCAGAAGGTGAACCGTTTTCTGAGCGCGCTCACGCTGGCTAGGCGTAGCACCTCTGTCATTCCGGACCTCAGCGTCCCGCCTGGACATCGCGGACGCGCTGCTCCCACTCGGTTCGATCCTTGAAGCCTATGCTCGACAGTACGGCATCCGGCACAGCATCCGGCTTGGCACCAGCCTCCAACAACAGGTTCACCGTGTCGCGGTCCTGCCAGAACACAGACCTCAGCAAGGCGGTCTCGCCGGCATGGGTGAGCGCGTCAACCTCCGCACCAGCGTCCAGAAGCATCTTCACGACTTGGGCATTGCGTTCGTAGGCGGCCATGAACAACGCCGTCTGGCCTTGGCTGTCGCTCGAGTTCGGATTCGCCTCGTGCTCGAGGAGCAGCGCGACGACGTCCGGATGGCCGTTTGAGGCGGCCGCGGTCAACGCGAACTGTTGGGATTCCGTCGCTGCATTCGGGTCCGCACCTTCTTCGAGCTGGCGCCTGACCTCCTCGAGATTCCCTTGCTCGGCAGCCTCGAACATCGTCAGTTGCTGCGCGGCGGGCATCGAAATCTCGGTCTCCGCCGTAGTTTCGGTTTCGCGCACCTCTCCTCCGCACGAAGACAGCAGTAGTAGACCTAGGATGACAACGAAACGCTGGCACTCCGCCATGTCTTTCCTCCTTCTTAGTCAGCGCGGCCGGAGCATGGATAGACCGCCTTCGCTAACTAATCGCGCTATGTTAACTCAGCTCGGCGATAGACACCTACGGAGCAAGCCGCAACAGCTGAGTGGGGGCGCGAGTCGTGTTCCGCGGATGAAGGAATTTTCGAGTCGGGGTTCGCCCGCGTCGTTTGCCGCGGTGCCGCTCCGAGTTTCTCGTGGGTTCTCTTGTAAGGGTCGCGGAATCTGCCCGTCGTGCGGCCCTCCCCGCCGTAGCCGTGGCGAGGGCGGGACCAAGCGCTCCGCGATCTTTTCCAACCTGCTGCAGGATCGCATCCTTGCTGACGTCCCCCATTCCCTCCGCAGATAACCAACCGCCTTCGTTCTTCTCTCCCCTCGACTCTCCACCGCCGACCCCGCCCATCCCGGGACCAGCCCTTCGAGGAGAAAATTCCTGTCGATCTCCGGGACCGGCTGAGTTACGATTTCCTATCAGTTCGAGATCTGGGACACGGGCGCGTTGAGGCAATGACGAACGCAATCAGGCCTCGACCCTACGAGGTCGAGAAGCTTCCGGCGTGGCGGCGGCTAGCCGCAGAAGAGGACCCGACAAAGCTGCTGGCCCGCTTCGCGGACGCGCGAGATGGTATTCGGACACGGCATGTGGCCGACCTGCTTGATCTCTTCCGGGTCGCTATCGGCAATGAGCGCCATCGTGCGTTCGTGGTGGTTCGGGGGGCTTGCCGAGAAGGACGACAAGAGGCTCCACGAGGGCGACCGACTGTTGTTCGTGGGACTGGTCCGAGAGACCGCGCGTTCCGAGTATCCGCGCACGGCGCTGGGTCGGGCGACCTTCGAGTACTTGAGACAGGTCGAGCTTGAGCATGCACGGATCATCGTGGAGGCGGTGGATCTCCTGCAGCTCAACGACCAGGAACGCGGCGAGATCGTCAAGCAGACACCGTGGTTCGATTCGCCCAGGATCATCGAGATCCTTCGCCAGGCGAAAGAGCTGGGGGGCGAATCCGGCGACGCCGCAAGACGGTACCTTGAAAGGCGAGGCCTCGGCGACCCCGACGTCATCAAGGCTCTCGCGGCCGAGTGGCGAAAGACGCGTTCTCCCCAGGCGTTGCATGAACTCTGTGGGCTTTACCTCTCGCACATGCTGGGCAAGATCACCATCGGCCAGATCGTCAAGATGATGGGTCGGCCGGACGCGCGAGATGGCCACAGCGTCTGG
>JBOGJF010000242.1:0-3597 GCA_050747785.1 Vicinamibacteria bacterium | reverse complement strand
GTTAGGCTCATCCGATTCTCGGCCAGCGCCGCGAGCAGTTGAGGGAAACGTCGAGAAACGTTAGCGACCTGAATTCGGAGGAATACCGAGCCCTCGCTCAGGTTCAAGCGCCGCGTGCATTATGCCGACTCCGTGATTATGCCGCGTAGAGTCGCATGAACCGCGTCGGGACTGCGTTCCGTGAAGTTCTGGTCGGCATAATCCGGCGTCATGCAAGCTAGCTGATATGTCAAGGTGATCTCCTCCGGGCATGTACCCCGGGGAAAGGAGGTCCCATGGCGGCTCGACCCAGCATCCGTATTCAAGGTCCACTGGCTCCTTACCAAGACGGGCTTTGGTCTTACCTGCTCGGGCAAGGTTACGCGCGGCTTTCCAGCGTGAACTTACTACGAGTGATGAGCCACCTAAGCCGGTGGCTGGAAAGCCAAGGACTTGAGCTCGGCAAACTGACTTGGGCGCTTTTCGAAGCGTTTGTTCGCGAGAGGCGTCAAGCCGGGTACACGCATTTTCTAAGCCTGAGGGCTCTCAGTCCGATAATGAAGTTTCTCGAGGGAAAAGGCGTGGTTTCGCTCCCAGTGCTGTCGCTCAGCCCGCTCGACAAGCTACTGAACGGCTACGCCCGCTTTCTCACGGAGGAACGCGCCCTCCAGCCCACGACCGTCAAGCAGTACAAGACTTACGCTCGGATGTTCCTGTCTGAGAAGCTCGGCTCGGAATGTCTGGAGCTGAGCCGCATCAAAGCCGAGGACGTGTCGGGTTTCATTCTGGGTCATTCCCGGACGTTCAGCATCGCTTCCACGAAAGTCATGGTTACTGCCCTGCGCTCGGTGTTTCGCTTCCTCCACCTGCGGGGCAGCATTGGGTGTGAACTCGCAGACGCCGTGCCTGGCGTTGCGGGCTGGCGACAAGCCGGCCTACCGAAGTTCATTTTGCCACGGCAGCTTCAGCAGCTTTTGAGTAGTTGCGACCGGCGGACCCACGTGGGTCGGCGAGACTTCGCCGTCATGCTCTTGTTAGCCCGACTCGGGCTTCGCAGCTGTGAAGTCGAGGCCCTCGAGCTCGACGATGTTGACTGGCGGGCGGGCGAGACCGTCCTTCGTGGAAAAGGCCACAGCGATGCGCGATTGCCTCTACCCAGCGACGTTGGGGAAGCGATTGCTGGTTATCTACAACGAGGGCGGCCACGCTCGACATCTAGAGCCGTTTTTCTCACAAGTCGAGCCCCCTATCACCGTTTGTCCCGCGTATGCATCACAGCGATCGTCTCTCAGGCTGCAGCGCGTGCAGGCCTACCTCGCATGGGAGCTCATCGACTCCGCCATACTGCGGCCACCCAGATGCTCCGTCACGGAGCATCGCTCACCGAGATCGCGCAAGTTCTGCGACATCGGAGCCTCGACACAACCGCCATCTATGCCAAGGTGGACCGCACCACATTGCGGGAACTTGCTCCGTTCTGGCCAGGGGGTGCCGCATGAACGAGCTGAACCAAGCTCTCGCCTCCTACCTCGCTCTGCGTCGTGCCCTCGGTTTCAAGCTTGAGAAAGCCGAGAAACGCCTTCAAAGCTTCGTCGAATACATGCAAGAGCAGCAATCCTCGTTGGTGACCACAGAGATGGCTTTGGCCTGGGTCAACCAGTCGAACAATCTCTCGCCCCCCACACGATCAGAGCACCTCAGTGTGGTACGGGGCTTCGCGCGGCATCTGCATGCATCGAATCCGCTTCACGAAGTTCCCCCCTCAAACCTGTTGCCATGCCGCAAGATTCGACACCAGCCGTATATCTACTCGGATGAGGATGTTGTGGCTTTGCTCCAGGCGACACAGCGGTTTCGCCATCCGTTGAAGGCCAGCACGTATGCCACGTTGTTTGGCCTGCTTGCCGTAACGGGAATGCGCCGTGGCGAGGCCCTAGCGCTTGACCGAAGCGATATCGATTGGAACGAAGCGCTCCTCCTTGTTCGCAACGCCAAGTTCCAAAAGTCCCGTGAAGTGCCGCTGCACCCCACTACCGTTCATGCATTGCGTCTGTACGTCGACAAACGTGACG
Source organism: Vicinamibacteria bacterium (assembly GCA_050747785.1). Taxonomy (GTDB): domain Bacteria; phylum Acidobacteriota; class Vicinamibacteria; order Marinacidobacterales; family DATDRI01; genus CBDANW01. The sequence goes on along the minus strand of JBOGJF010000242.1, from coordinate 1,546 downwards.
AGTTTTTCCCAAGTTCGCGGACACCCAGTTTCTTCGTCTCTCCGGCGGGCACGCGGCTCCTCAAGGGGTGTGTTCACTATAACTTCGTGCAACTCCTCCGAAGCAGCGGTCTTTCCCAACGTCGCCCTCGGCCAAGGATCCATGACCTCCGCCACTCGTTCGCCGTCAATACGCTTCGCCGCTGGTACGAGGCCGCGCTAGAGGTTGAACCCCGACTTCCTTCTCTGTCGACTTACCTCGGTCATGTTGCTCCGTCAGCCACCTACTGGTACCTGACCGCCACGCCCGCTCTCATGGCGCTTGCGGCAAAGCGTCTGCAAGCCAGTATGGAGAAGCTGACATGACCACACTCGCGCCTCTACTCGAAATGTTCTTCCTCGATCGGTTACTACGGCAACAGCGAGCCAGCGCCAACACCATCGCTTCTTATCGAGATACGTTTCGCCTGCTCCTCTCCTTTGCCCAACAACATCTCCGCACGGCACCTTCGTCGCTACTCCTCTCGGATATCGATGCGCCTTTCGTCGGTTCGTTTCTCGATTATCTGGAATCGCAGCGGAACAATAGTGTACCCACTCGAAACGCTCGCCTCGCTGCGATCCACTCCTTCTTCCGCTTCATCGCGATCAGAGAGCCGGCGTACAGTGCCCTCATCCAGCGCGTCCTTTCCATTCCGCACAAGCGCTTCGACCGTAACCTCGTCTGCTTCTTGACGCGCCCGGAGATCGATGCCCTACTCGCATCGCCCAATCGGCAGTCCTGGATCGGCCGCCGAGATCACGCGCTCCTGCTCACAATGATCCAAACCGGGCTACGGGTCTCGGAACTTATCCGCTTAAAGCTTGAAGACGTCTCCCTCCAACGTGGTGCCCACATCCGCTGCCGAGGCAAGGGACGCAAGGAACGTTCCACGCCTCTATCCGCTCAGACTGTAGCTGTCCTTCGGAGCTGGCTTAAGCAACGGAATGAGCCGACATCCGAACATCTCTTCCCCAGCCGTCGCGGCGGAATCCTAAGCCGCGACGCCGTCGAGGTGCTCGTCACCAAGCATGTCAACACCGCGAGTAAGCGCTGTCCAGAGCTCATCAACAAGAACGTTTCGCCTCACGTGCTGCGCCACACGACGGCAGTCCAACTCCTCGAGGCCGGAGTCGATCGCGGCATCATCGCTCTTTGGCTTGGCCACGAATCTGTCGAGACCACGCAGGTCTATCTGGATGCCGATCTCGCCATCAAGGAGCGCGTGCTCGAAAAAACAGCACCTCCCAATACAAGGCCCGGCCGATTCCGCCCTTCCGACCAACTCCTCGCGTTCCTGGAGAGGCTCTGATTATGCCGCATAGCAATCCCTTTCCTGTGTGTTCGGCCCGCCCGTATCCTGCATTCCTGCGACGGGCGCCACCCTACTCGGCATAATCCGGAACTCGGCATAATGCACCAGGCGATTGAACCTGAGCGAGGGCTCGGTTGCTCGACGCATCCAAGTGGCCCATGTCGTGCGGCGTTTCCCGCAGATACTCGTGGTACTGGCCGAGAACCGCATGAG
>JBOGJF010000241.1:0-10605 GCA_050747785.1 Vicinamibacteria bacterium | reverse complement strand
CTCGCGCTATCATACATAAAGACCCCCTTGACCTTGGTACTCGGTGTGGGTTATTCTTACCGACCGGTCGGTAGGGAAAGGATTCGATAGACGGCCCATGGAAAGAAGCGGAGCGCAGATCATTTGGGAAGTCCTGTCCCGGCAGGGGATTGACGTGCTCTTCGGCTATCCCGGCGGGGCGATTCTCCCCGCCTATGACGCGCTCCCCGAATACCCTGGCGTCAAGCACGTTCTGGTCCGGCACGAGCAGGGGGCGGCGCACATGGCGGACGGCTACGCGCGAGCCTCGGGACGCATCGGCGTCTGCATGGCGACCTCGGGTCCCGGGGCGACGAACCTGGTGACCGGCGTCGCCACGGCGATGATGGACTCGTCGCCCGTTCTCTGCATTACCGGACAAGTGCCGAGCCACGCCATCGGCACGGACGCTTTTCAAGAGACCGACGTCACCGGCGTCATGCTTCCCATCACCAAACACAGTTATCTGGTGACCCAGACCCAGGAGATCGCCGCGACGCTCAAAGAGGCGATCTACATCGCCCAGTCCGGACGCCCCGGTCCGGTTCTGGTGGACATCGCAAAGGACGCGCAACAGGGGAAGTGTGATTTCGAGTGGGACGACCGACCGGTGCGTCTGCCGGGCTACCGTCCCGATCTCCGCGCTCTCCCCGAAGAGTTCGACCGGGCGGTGGAGCTCATCAACGCCGCGAAGAAGCCCGTCATCCTTGCCGGCCATGGAGTCTTGATGGCGGGCGCCACCCGGGCCCTATTGGATTTCGTGGAGAAGGCCGACATTCCAGTGGCGATGACGCTTCTGGGTCTGAGCGGTTTTCCGGCCAGCCACCCATTGAACATGGGCATGATGGGGATGCACGGAGAATCGTGGGTGAATCATGCCATCCAGGAATCGGATCTCCTGCTGGCTTTTGGGATGCGATTCGACGACCGCGTGATCGGTAATCCCAAGACATATGCCCTGAACGCCAAGAAGATCCACGTCGAGATCGATCCCTCCGAGATCAACAAGAACATTCCGGTGGATGTGGGCATCGTGGGGGATCTACGGGAGACGTTGAACGAGCTGCTACCGGGGGTGGAAAGACGCGATCATAGTGAGTGGCACGCATACATCAAGGAGCTGAAGGGCGATTCCGCCGTCCGGGACATTTTGCATCTTCCAGACAGTGGACACCTTTATGCCGCACACGTGATCAACGACCTGTGGCGCTATACCGAAGGGAAAGCCTTGGTGGTCACCGATGTCGGTCAGCATCAGATGTGGGAGACGCAGTATTACAAACACGACTACCCGCGCCGTCTCATTACTTCGGGAGGATTGGGAACGATGGGATTCGCGCTTCCCGCGGCGATCGGCGCGAAGATGGCCATGCCGGATGAGGAAGTGTGGGTGATCGCGGGAGACGGTGGGTTCCAGATGACGGCCGCCGAGCTCTCCACCTGTGTACAAGAGAACATCAAGATCAACATCGCCATCATCAACAACGGCTATCTCGGTCTCGTCCGTCAGTGGCAGGAATTCTTCTACGGCGGGCGATACAGCGCGTCCCCGATGCAGAACCCCGATTTCGTGAAGCTCGCGGAGGCGCACGGAATCACTGGGCTCAGGGTCGAGCGCCGCGATCAGATCGAGGAGACCGTGCAGCGGGTACGGGAGGCAGCCGGTACCGTGGTGGTCGATTTCCGCGTCGAGAAGGAAGACACGGTCTATCCTATGGTGCCGGCGGGCGCTGATCTCCATGCGATGATCCGCCGACCAAAGACCGTCAAGGCGCCTGTCAAGACGGTCAAGAAGTGAGAGACTCGTGACGAAGACGCTGCACACGTTCGTGGTCTATGTCGAGGACCGGCCTGGCGTCTTGAACCGTGTCGTTTCCCTGTTCCGCCGACGAGGCTTCAATATCGAGTCCCTGTCGGTAGGCCATACCGATCTGAGCGGTGTCTCCCGCATGACCATCGTGATGGAGGCCGACGAGGGCGCCGCGCGGCTGGTGGAAGCCAATCTCTACAAGCTCGTGAACGTGCTGCGGGTTGAGGGACTGAATGAAGGCGATGCCGTGCTGCGGGATCTGGCCCTCATCAAGGTGCGCGCTAATACCGAGCAGCGTGCCCAGGTGCTTCAGATCGTCAACGTCTTTCGCGCTCGCGTGGTGGACGTGGTGACCGACGCCATGGTTGTGGAAATCACCGGCAGCGAGGACAAGATCGAGGGCCTGGTGGACGTGCTGCGGCCATTCGGCATCATCGAAATGGCCCGCACCGGCACCATCGCCATGCGACGGGGCGCCGAGGCGCCCAGCATACAGCCGCAGTTCGTGCACGCGGTAGTGCCCGATCTCAACAGGGTGTCTGACTAACCTGTTAGGAGGATCCCCGCTGATTGACGCCGGAAGGAGCACCGACGAGAGGTGTCTGACTAACCCGTTAGGAAGATCCCCGCTGATTGACGCCGGAGGCGTTTGACACGGTTGAGTATCGAGACGCCCGTGTATTGACGCCAAGAGAGTAAAGACACCAAAAGGAAGGAGTAGCTACCCAATGGCAACCATCTTCTACGACAAAGACGCCGACCTTTCGCTCATCAAGTCCAAGAAGGTAGGCATCATCGGCTACGGCTCGCAAGGTCATGCGCACGCCCTCAACCTGCGCGACAGCGGCGTCCAGGTACAGGTGGGTCTCCACTCGGGGAGCAAGAGCAAGGCCAAGGCGGAAGCCGCCGGTCTCAAGGTCGGGAAGAGCTCTGATGTAGCCGCCTGGGCGGACGTGATCATGATCCTGGCGCCGGATACGACGCAGCCGAAGCTATACAGGGAAGAGATCGAGCCGCACCTGAAAGCCGGCAAGACGCTCATGTTCTCCCACGGTTTCAACATTCGTTTCGGGACCATCAAGCCGCCGGCGGACGTGGACGTCAGCATGATCGCACCCAAATCCCCCGGACATCGGGTGCGCGAGACGTATCAGGCCGGACAGGGCACACCGGCCCTTTTGGCCGTGCACCATGACGCAAGCGGCGACGCCCAGGAGCTGGCGCTCTCCTATGCGAAAGCGCTCGGCACGACTCGCGCGGGTGTCATTCTCACCACCTTCGCGGAAGAGACGGAGACGGATCTCTTCGGTGAGCAGACGGTCTTATGCGGAGGTGTCTCCGAGCTGGTCAAGTCCGGGTTCAATACGCTCGTCAAGGCCGGCTATCAGCCGGAAATCGCCTACTTCGAATGTCTCCATGAGCTGAAGTTGATCGTCGATCTGATGTACCAGGGCGGGTTGAACTACATGCGATATTCGGTGAGCGACACCGCCGAGCATGGCGACTACACCGGCGGGCCCCGCATCATCACCGACGAGACGCGCGCCGAAATGGAAAAGATGCTGTGCGAGATCCAAAACGGCACTTATGCCAAGGGTTGGATCGAGGAGAACGAGAAGGGTCGCTCCTGGTTCAACAAGGTGCGCGCTCAGGAGCAAGAGCAGCTCATCGAGCGTGTCGGTGCCGAGCTTCGCGAGATGATGCCGTTCTTGAAGCCTGTGCGCGTGAAGCCTGGGGAATAAGAGCGGCAGGGTGCTAGGGCGATGACATCGGCACCCTGCGCGAGCGGAGCGTCCGACTTCGCCAAGGCTTCGTCGGGACCGCGCCGAAGCCCGACGGGCGTAGGCGGGAGCCCGGCCCGCCGCCGGCCGCAGCGAGCCTGCGAGCGGAGGACAGCGAGCGAACGAGGAGTGAGCTCGCCCTGAGTAACGACCCGACGAAGGCGCAGTCATCTGTCGGCCGTCAAATTGCGTGGTTGCCTAACCGGAGTTGGCCAGACGGCGGTGGGGCCCCACGGCACTAAGGCACGATGATAGCTAAACTCCCGTCTCCTTCAGGGCTTTCGTCGCGATGCGGGTGATGTAGACCGTCACCGCCGCGGTAGCGACGAGTCCCACGACTTGTACGATCAACCGGAGCGTCTCGACTTCACCGCCGCCCGCGGCCGCTTCCAGACCGCTTCGTCCCACCGTTCCCAGGTAAACGTAAAGGAATGTTCCCGGTATGATCCCGATCGCCGACGATAGGGCATAGTGCCAGAAGGGAATCCGCGTCAGTCCGTAGGCGTAGTTCTGGAAGTTGAAGGGGAAGATGGGCGAGAGACGGGTCAAGAAGACGATCTTCCATCCCTCCTTGGCGACCGCGCGATCGACGGCCGAGAAGCGGGGCTTGGACCGGATCCACACCTCGACGCGGCGGCGGCCGAGGTGGCGGGACACGAGGAAGGAGAGCGCCGCACCCACCGAAGCACCCACCAGGACCGATGCGAAGCCCGGAAAGAGACCGAAGGCCGCGCCCGCCGCGAGAGTAAGCAGCGATCCGGGAAGCAACAAGACCGTGGCCACGGCGTAGGCGAGCGCGTAGACCAATAGGCCCGCCGGTCCTAGCTGCTGGATCCTCTCGTTGAAGACGGTTAACCAATCCGTGAGCGGCAACGATCGCAGCCAGAGCAGGACAGCCACGACCGCGAGAACCGTGCCGATCTTCAACCAGGTGCGTGCCTTCATGATCGTCGGCGGGTGCGATAGAGCCAGCGAAAGATCTTGGCAACGGTGGGAGTGAGGCGGCCCTTCTGGTAGAGGTCGCCGACTCGCTGCACACCCTGGGAAAGAGTCGGATAGGCGTGAATGGTGGATGACAGCTGCGCGAGCCCGATTCCGTACTTGCCCGCTATCAGCAGCTCGTGGAGTACATTGCCGGCTTGGCTCCCGACGACGGTGGCCCCCAGGATCCGATCCTTACCGGCCGCGCACACCACTTTGATGAAGCCGGTGGTGTCGCCATCGGTGACGGCTCGATCGTTGTCGCTCCACTCGAACCGATGGACGTCATGTGGGATGCCTCGCTTCCTCGCCTGCTCCGCGTTGACCCCTGCGTGGGCCAGCTCGGGATCGGTAAACGTTACCCAGGGGACCCACGTGTAGTCGGCCTTGGTCTTGATCCAGGGGAGCAGGATGTTGCGCACCACGATGCGCGCCTGGTAGTCGGCGACGTGCGTGAAACGATGGGGACCGACGATGTCGCCGCAGGCGAAGATGTGCGACTGCGACGTCGTCAGGCTCGCGTCCACATCGACGCCCTTCTTTCCGAATCCCACGCCCGCGGCTTCCAGATTCAGACCCTCCGTATTGGGGGTCCTGCCGGCCGCCAGGAGAACGGCTTCGAGCAGGATCGTTTCCACGCCCCGCGGTGACTCGATGGTTGCGGCAATCTTGCCGCTCTTGTTCTCGAGCTTGATGACGCGAGATCCGGTGAGGATACGGACGCCCTCTTCGTGAAGGCGCGTTTGGATGATCTCGGCCGCGTCGGCGTCGTCACGGGGGAGAAGTCGGGGAGATTGCTGTACCAGGGTCACCTCGGCTCCCAGGCGATTCATGACCTGACCGAGCTCGCAACCGATAGGACCTCCGCCGACGACCAAGAGAGAGGCCGGGGCGTCGGGCAGCTCGTCGAAGATCGTTTCGTTGGTGTAGTACGAGATGCCGCTCAGCCCGGAGATATCGGGGACCGCTGCCCTCGTGCCGGTAGCGATGACGAAGTTGCGGGCGTGGAGTCGGTCGCCATCGACTTCGACTTCGTGAGGCGAAACGAAGCGAGCCCGGCCCAAGAAGACGTCGACCCCCAATCCCTCGAAGCGAGCGGCGGAATCGTTGGGCTCGATGATGGCGCGCCGCTTCCTCATGCTGGCGAACACTTCTTGGAAGTCGAACTCGGGCTCCATCCTTCTGAGACCTAGATTCTCCCCCTGCCGGATGTGCTGGATGAGCTTGGCGGACGCAATGAGTCCCTTCGAAGGCACGCAACCGAAATTGAGACAGTCGCCGCCCATCTTGTGGGCTTCCACCAGCGCGACCCTACCGCCGAGGCCGGCGGTGCCGGCCGCGGTCACCAAGCCCGCGGTGCCGGCGCCGATCACGACGACGTTGTACTTGCCCTGACCTTTATCGCTCCGAGGAGACATAGGCTCTCGAACCATTGGATGCCAATCCTGCCTCGGCTGTTTCTTCGTTGCAACCTCGGGTGCGGATCGGACAACATGACGCCCAATGATCCTCGGCATCGACGAAGCCGGTCGAGGTCCCGTGCTGGGGCCGATGGTCGTGGCCGGGGTCATCCTTCGCCCTCCCCGCGCTGCCGCGCTCACCCGTCGGGGCGTCTGCGATTCCAAAGAGTTCGGTGCCGGCCTCGAGGCCAGGGAGAAGCGTGCCGAGCTGGCCGGGCATATCCGGCGGCTGGCCGAGGATGTGCGGGTGCAAGTTTTCGACCACCGGATGGTGGATGATTTCGCTTCACGGGGTCTCTTGAACGAGCTGGAACGACGGGCGGCGCGACAAATCATCGGTGGCGCGTCACGGGTGCGCCGCATCGTCGCCGATGGGCATCGGGTATTCGGCACGTTGAGGTGGGAGTATCCTCACCTCGAGGCGCACGATTTCGGCGAGACGGTGCACGTCGCGGTGGCGGCGGCCTCGATCATCGCCAAGGACCTTCGCGATCGTCTTTTCGAGGAGATTGCGGTGCGCTATCGCGACGAGTTCGGCGAGGTGCGAGGGGGAGGCTACGTCAACGCGGCCACGGCCGACTTCCTGCGCCGATACCACGAGCGCTACGGGGCGCTACCGCCCGAGACGCGACGGAGTTGGGGATGGAAGCTGCTCAACGAGCTCGATCCGCCGCCGCTGCCTCTATTCGATTCGGCCGGCGTCTGAGCGTCGATCGAGCCGGGCGCTCCCCCTGAACGTGGACGCCGACGTGCGTGGCGCCTATAATGCCTTGGTAGCTTACGCGTTGCCCCAGCCGGTACGGAGCGTTTCCATGAAACGGTTGAAGAAGCGGTACTTGTTACTCGGGCTGGCGACGCTTGCCATCCTTGCCGAGGTCAGCTCCAGGCGGGGTGTTGGCTCTACCTCCGCGCCGTCCGCGGTCGAGTCCCTGAGTGGGAGCTCCGCCCTCGAGCACATTCGTTTCCTTTCTTCCGATGAGCTCAGTGGACGTGGAAACGGCAGCGACGGGCTCGCGCAGGCCAGGGACTACATTGCCTTGCAGTTCTCGAAGTTCGGCCTCGCGCCCGCGGGAGAGGACGGGACGTACTTTCAACCTTTTCCGGTCACCATAGGCGGAGACCTCGGCGAGGAGAACACGCTCAAGCTCGGAACCGAGAACATGGAAGAGCTCCGTCTCCATGGAGATTTCGAGCCGATGACCTTCTCGGGGTCAGGTGAGCTGGAAGCCGCACCGATCGTCTTCGTGGGTTACGGGATCACGGCTCCCGAGCATGACTACGATGACTACGCGGGCGTGGACGTGCGCGGCAAGACGGTCTTGTTGTTCCGTCACATCCCGCGCGAAGGCCGCAGCGACGGTCCTTTCGACGAGAGGCAGGGTCACGCGACCTTCGTGACCAAGGTCGTGAATGCCAAGGGCCACGGCGCAGGGGCGGTGCTGCTGGTGACCGATCCCGTCAACCACCAAGGCGAGCCGGATGAGCTCGTGGCGTTCGGCCAGGATCTCGGCGCGGAGGATTTAGCCATTCCCGCCATCCATTTGAAGCGTTTCGTGGTACAGCGGCTTTTCCAGCAATTGGGAAGAGATCTTACCGCGGTTCAGGAAGACATCGACATGCATCTCGCGCCTCGCTCCTTCGAGCTCGAGGGCGCGCGGGTGAGCCTCAGCCTCGACATCGAGCGCCGGGAAAGCATCGTTCATAACGTCCTCGGTTACCTACCGCCGCCGGGAGCGTCGGGTGAAGAAGAGATACTGGTCATCGGTGCTCACTACGATCATCTGGGTACCGGCGTGGGCCGGCATTCGCGCGCGCCTGACGGGCAGGACGACATCCACAACGGCGCGGACGACAACGCGTCGGGCACCGCCGGCATGATGGAGCTCGCCCGAGTTCTCTCCGAGGAACGGGCCAGTCTCAAGCGGGGCATACTGTTCGCCGCTTTCGCCGGTGAGGAGCTCGGTCTCTTGGGCTCGCGCCATTACACGCAGGAGCCGTCGTTTCCGTTAGAGCAGACGGTCGCCATGATCAATCTGGACATGATCGGTCGTCTGACGGAGGGGAAGCTCTTCATCGGCGGCGTGGGGAGCTCTCCCGTGTTCCAGCCCAAGCTCGAAGAGCTCGTAGCGGGACAAGATCTGAAGCTCGATTTCAGCTTCTCAGGCTATGGCTCGAGTGACCATGCCTCGTTCGTGAGGGTGGGGATTCCATGTTTATTCTTCTTTACCGGGCTTCACCGCGACTACCACCGGCCGTCCGACGATTGGCAACGGATCAACCCCGCCGGGGAGGAGCAGGTGCTGCGCCTTGCGTACCAGATGGCGGACCATATCCAGGCGCTACCGGAGCGGCCGCCGTTCGTTCGGGAATCGCAGCAGCCGCCTGCCGGCGGCGGCGATCAGAGCGGCGGTTACGGCGCCTACTTCGGCTCGGTCCCGGATTTCGGGCACCAGGGGGACGGCGTGCGATTCGACGACATCACGGAAGGAAGCCCCGCTCACAAGGCCGGACTGCAGGCGGGGGACGTTCTCATCTACTTCAACGGCCGCAAGATTGACACGCTTCAAGACTTCACGGATGCGCTCCGGCGGCACGAGCCCGGCGACGAGGTGCCCGTCATCGTGACGCGGGATGGAACGAACGTCGAGGTCCGCGTCGAGCTGGGCCGCCGTCCTTAGCTCGGCGTCACTAGTTGGCCACTTTTCTCTGCGGTCTTACCAACAGCCCCTGCTGATCGAGATAACGCCGTAGTGTCTTGGCATGCTGCCACATGGCAGGCTTCAACTTGGCGTTGTAGAGCAAGGCCGCCGGGTGGTAGAGCACCATGAATTGCGTGCCGGGGAAATCGGTGAGCGTAAAAAACTTTCCTGCCTCGTCCGACATCTGAAAGTTGGATTTCGACTTGTCGAAATGTTTCAGCGCGGTCGCGCCCAGAAGCAGGATGACGCGAGGGGCTACGAGCTCGATCTGTCGCTTGAGAAACGGGAGGCAGGCCGCAGCCTCGTCGGCATGGGGCGAGCGGTTGTCGGGAGGGCGACACTTGACCACGTTGGCGATGACCATGTCGTGGTTGGTGTCGATGCCCACCGCGTTCATGATCTGGTCGAACATTTGTCCCGCCCGGCCGACGAAAGCGAGACCTTGTTGATCTTCCTTTTCTCCCGGGCCCTCGCCCACAACCATGACCGGTGCGGCGGGGTTTCCGCGATCGACGACGATTTGGGTCCGGCCGGCATGGAGCCCGCACTTGGTGCAGTTGCTCGCGATGAGTTCATCCTTGAACTCATGGTAGGTGGGAGCGCCCAAGATCGTATTGGAGCCTGAGTCAAAGAGATCGAATTGCATGCCTGTCTCCTGAGCCGTTTCAGTCCAAGACGACGAGCTGCTTCATGAAGAAAATCTAATCAGCGAGGCCTGAGTCTAACACATCTTTCCGCTCTCGAGAGACCAAAATGGGTCCGCGGAAAAGACTCACACTGTGAAGAGCGACCGAGCTAAGTATCGGACCCCACGGCGAGATGGCAAGCCGCGAAATGTCCCGCGTCGATCTCCGTGAGCCGCGGCTCTTCGCTCCGGCAGCGCTCGACGGCGACCGGACACCGCGGCTGAAATCGACAACCGCGGGGCGGATCCAGAGGGGACGACTCTTGGTTCCCTGGCAACCTCTTCGACGAGAGTGGTTTCTTGATTTGGGGATCCGCCTCTGGAACCGAAGCCAAGAGTGCTTGGGTATACGGGTGAAGGGGATTCCGATAGAGGTGAGCCGTGGGGGCCATCTCCATGACCTTCCCGAGGTACATGACCGCGACCCGATCGGAAATGTGCCTCACGATGCGTAAGTCATGAGCGATGAAGAGATAGGACAGACCAAGGGCCTCTTGAAGCTCGACAAAGAGATTCAGGATCTGCGCCTGTACCGAAACGTCGAGCGAGCTGACGGGCTCGTCGGCGACGAGGAAGGTCGGGTCGAGGGCCAGGGCTCGTGCGATGCCAATTCTTTGTCGCTGCCCGCCGCTGAATTCGTGGGGGTATCGGGATTCCGCCTTCGGATCGATGCCGACTCGCTGCAGAAGCGCCTCCATTTTCTCGGTTCGTTCCTGCCGAGTGCCCAAAGCGTGGATCTCGAGGGGCTCGATGACAATCGCCCCCACCGTCATGCGCGGGTTCAACGCGCCCGATGAGTCCTGGAAGACGATTTGGGCCTTACGGCGCAGCTTACGGAGGGAGGGATCGTCGAGAGCGAGCACATCGCGGCCCTCGAAGCGAATCTCACCGGAGGTTGGCTCCACGAGCCTCAGGACGCAGCGGCCGGTCGTGGTCTTGCCGGAGCCGGATTCCCCCACGAGCGACAGCGTCTCACCGCGCCCGACCGAGAAGCTCACGCCGTCGACCGCATGGACCTCGGCGACGGTTCTCCGGAGGAGACCCCGTCGCACCGGGAACCGTTTCACGAGATCCCGGATCTCGAGAATGGCCTCGGCGGCGCTTTCGGGAACCATGACCGCCCCGCTACGAATGAGGAGGAGTCGTCAACCCGCCCGCAGGCGCGGAGTCG
>JBOGJF010000240.1:0-3642 GCA_050747785.1 Vicinamibacteria bacterium | reverse complement strand
CGGCACCCGATGCCGTACGGGGACCTCGTGGCGCAGCGAGTTCAGCGATTCGCCTCCTATGAGGATTTGGACCGGCACCGGTGCTCGATCGAAGAACGGGAGGAGTACGAGCCGCACTTGAAAGTGGGGACGGTCGTCTTCGCGGGCGTGGACTATGAGGCCATTCTGAGAGAGGCGGAAAAGGAGGCCGACGTCATCCTATGGGACGGTGGCAACAACGACCTACCCTTTTACGTCCCACGGCTCCATCTCGTGGTCGCCGATCCGCACCGTGTTGGTCACGAGCTCAGGTATCATCCGGGTGAAGCCAACTTGCGAATGGCCGATGTCGTGATCATCAACAAATGCAGCACCGCCGCGAAGGAAAACATCGAGAAGCTTCGCAAGAACGTGCACGACATCGCACCGAACGCACAGGTTATCGAAGCGGCATCCCCCATCACGGTGGACGATCCGACCCTCATCGAGGGCAAGCGGGTCCTCGTCATCGAGGACGGACCCACGCTCACCCACGGCGAGATGAAATACGGAGCCGGTGTGGTGGCGGCGCAGACCCTCGGAGCCCGGGAGCTCGTCGATCCGCGAAGGTTTGCGGCCGGATCGATTGCCGATGTGTTCGCGAAGTATCCCGAGATCGGGCCGCTTCTACCCGCGATGGGATATGGGGAGAAGCAGGTCCGAGATCTCGAACGCACCATCAACGCCGTCGACTGCGACACCGTGGTGATCGGAACGCCCATCGATCTCGCGCGCATCATCGAGATCAAGAAACCTTCCGTGCGAGTCCGGTACGAGCTCGAGGAGAGGGGCAGGCCGACGTTGGAAGACGTACTGGAGACGGCTATCTGATCTCGTCTATCGAGTCGGGCCTACTGCCCTGATCCAAGTCCCGGCGTTTCCCTCCAGGGCTTCCCGCAAGAGGTAGGCTTCGGTGATCAAGACCGACTTTCCGCCTCCTTCGAGAAAGCTGATCGCGGACTCGACCTTCGGCCCCATGCTTCCCGGGGGAAACTGACCCTCCCGCAGGTATCGCTGCGCGTCTCGAAGCGAGAGTGTTCGCAGCGCTCGCCGGTTCTCGCGTCCGTAGTCGAGGTACACCGCATCGACCGCGGTGAGAATGTGGAGCGCGCCGGCCCCGATTTCACGGCCGAGGACTGCACTTGCCCGGTCTTTGTCCACGACCGCGTCCACACCCTCGAGCGATCCGTTTTCCTGCCGATAAACGGGGATCCCCCCGCCGCCGACGCAGACGACGACGCTCCCGCTGTCCAGCAGGTTTCGAATCGCGTTCTTCTCGAGAATCTCGAGGGGTTGGGGTGAGGGGACGACCCTTCGCCAGCCGCGCTCCACGTCTTCTTTCATGATCCATCCGTGGTCGCGTGACAGGGTGAGAGCTTCCTTCTTTTTGTAGGCGGGGCCCACGAACTTGGTCGGGGCCATGGAAGAGTCGTCGCGGGCCACCAGTACCTGTGTCAGAACCGTCGTGACGTCCTTGTCGATCTGGCGCGCGGTGAGCTCGTTCTTGAGGATCTGGGCGATCATGTAGCCCATGCTTCCCTGGGTGTCGGCGACCAGGACGCCGAGCGGGATGGGAGGGACCAGATGTCGAGAGGCCTCTACACGGATGAGCTTGTCTCCGATCTGGGGGCCGTTGCCATGGGTTACCACCAGGCGGCACCCCGACTCGACGAGGTCGACGGCAGCGGCAAGGCAGCGGCGCGTGTTGGCGAACTGCATGTAGACGTCCGTTGGTTGCCGGCCGGAGGCGATGGCGTTGCCTCCGATGGCGACGATCACGATCTCTTCTCGTTTGGATCGTTCGCGCGTCATGATCGTGAATTGGCCGCGGGTCGGCTGCTAGGGCTTCTGAGTAACGACTTCCATCGGTCAACCCAGCCCTGCGCCAGTGCGAACCCGACGAATCTCCTCCTGAATCCTCTCTTCACTCGCTCCGACCTCTGTCAGAAGGAGCGTGGCCAGGCCGGCAGCGACTTCGGACTCCTCGTCACAGATCGCCGACGCGCCGATCTCTTCCAACCATTCTTTCTCCAGGAGATATCGGCTACGTACCAGTATTCTCAGATCTCGCTCGAGATTCCGAGCCGTCATGATGATGGCGGTCTTGGTTGGAAGGTCAGGAATCGTAATGAGGAGGTATTTCGCTCCGGCGATGCCCGCTCGTTCCAGGATCTCCCGTTGGGTCGCGTCGCCATATACCGCGGGGCTGCCGGATGCGGTCAGGGTCTTCACGGTATCAATGTTCAGATCAATAACGATGGGCACGATGCCAAACTCACGCAAAATGCGCGACGCCGTCTGTCCGACGGGTCCGTAGCCCACGACGATAGCGGTTGTCTTTTTCGATTCTTGCGAGGCCGATGGAAGCACTTCCCATTCGGGCCGGAGACTCAACGGGTACGATTGTGCCTGCACCCTGCGATTGAGCACGCCCCAGAGCCAAGGGTGCCGACGGAGCCAGCGCTCCAATGGGTCGATAGTCCGAAAGAGAATAGGATTCAACGCGATCGAGAGGAGCGCGCACGTGACGAGGAGACTCTGCCCTTCCGAGCTCAGTATCTCGAGCCGACGGCCCAAGTCGGCGAGGATGAAGGAAAATTCCCCGATCTGCGCGAGACCGACCGCCACCGTCAGGGCGGTCCGCACTGAATAGGCCATCAGCCAAATGATGCCCAGGGCGACCAGTGGCTTGGCGAGCAGGATGATGCCCAGCAGGCTCAGCAGGTAAGCTGGCCGTTCGAGAACGACCCGGGGATCGAACAGCATTCCAACCGCCACGAAGAACAGCACGGCGAAGGCATCTCTCATGGGGAGAGCGTCGGCGGCCGCTTGGTGGCTGACTTCCGATTGCCCTACCACCATCCCGGCCAGAAAGGCCCCGAGCGCCATGGATACGCCGAAGGCGAGGCCCGCTAACGTGGCAATGCCGAGCGCGAGAGCAAGGACGGTCAACGTGAAGAGCTCTCGCGAGCGCAAGCTGGCCACCTTCCGGAGAAGCCAAGGAACCGCTCTTGTGCCGACCACGAAGACCAGACCGCCGAGGGCTACGATCTTCACGACCGCGATGCCCACCGAAGTGAGGAGACTAGTTGCGCCAGTGGATACGTCGCCCAACGTGCCGGCAACGCCGGGGAGGAAGACCAAGACCAGGACCGTGAAGATGTCCTCCACGATCAGCCAACCTACGGCGATGTGTCCCTGGCTACTTTGAAGAGCATTGTTGTCGATGAGCACGCGCATCAGCACCACCGTGCTGGCGACGGAGATGGCGACTCCGATGACGAACCCGCTCGCCGCGTTTCCTCCGAATGTTAGGGCTGCCAGAATCCCGAGGCTCGTGGCCACGAGAATCTGTCCCATGGCGCCGGGTATCGCGATTCTCCTGACCGCAAGAAGGTCCCTCGGCTGAAAATGGAGGCCGACACCGAACATCAGGAGGATCACGCCTATCTCCGCGAACTGGGCAGCCATCGTCGGATCGGCCACGAAGCCTGGAGTCTGTGGACCGAGAGCAATGCCGGCGAGGAGATATCCCAAGATGGTAGAAAGCCCCAGCCGATGGGTCAGGAGGCCCAGCGCGAGCGCCGCAGCAAGACTGACGGAGAGGTTGACGAGCATTCCAAC
>JBOGJF010000239.1:0-4350 GCA_050747785.1 Vicinamibacteria bacterium | reverse complement strand
CTCCAGGTGTGGCATGAGAAACTGGGGACGCAAGAGAAGGAAGTCCGGGTCGAAGGCGGGCTCACCAGCTCGGTCTCGTTCGAGTTCCCCTACGCTGAGGAGTAATTCTCGAGGAGGTGCGATCATGAAGAAGTCATCCATTTCGAGCGTCGTGCCAGTGCTTGTTCTCGCCAACTATTGTCTTGCCCTGGGCGCGCAGGGCACGCCAACAGCCGGGCGCCGAGATCACGCTCTACGCTCCGGAGCAGCACGATCTCTACGACGGGCGCTTCGTCCTCGAAGCCTCTCGCGTCTACCAGGTCGGCCGCCTCGAGGATTCTCCCGGCTGGGATCACATGGGGAACGCCGGATCGAGCGCGCACGAAGTCCAGGGGACCGTCCAGATCGATGTCAACGAAAAGGACAACACGGGAACCCTCGTCGCCAGGCTCCGCGTTCCGGAGGGGGATCTGGTGATCGAGAGTGAACGCTTTCACGAGTTCAGCCCCTGCCAGGATGGAGGGGTCGCCGCCTATCTCTACGAGCACGGGGATTCAGGCTGCGGTGACACCAATTGGCCCAAGACGTTCATCTGGGTAGCCGGATGGGGTTTCGGCAAGGCCACCCTCAACGGCAAGGAGCTTTACCGGAATTATCAAATGCACTTCATGGTGACGCAGGGCATCCGCGATCGGGAGACGCTCGAAGTGAACTACCCCCTCCTCAACAAGAAATCTCCCGCGGGAGAAGTCAACCCGGCCGCGATGCAGCTCGACTTCTACATCCGAAGCCCCGAGACCGAGGACCGAAACAATCCACCCCGCGCGGTGTTCCATCACTTCTTCGCGATGGAGGTGACTTGGAAGTAGGAGTTGGTCACCACGCGGTGTGTCGCCGTGTCCGACGCGTACTCATCTGTGACGCGAGCGAGGCGTTTGCCGCGAAGCGCAAGAAGGAGCGGCCCTAGCGGGATTGGGCGCTCGACTTTTGAAAGCGCCCTTATGGAACGTACCTACTACCTTTGGGACCCCCGAAGGGCTTCTTCGGCTTGCCTGAGTCGCTCCTCGATGCCTTCGCAACCCTGAGTCCGGTACGTGTTGGGATATCTCTGAGCGACAGAGCAATCGTATGCGGATTGCCGTAGCTTTTCGACTCGTCGCTCCGCCGCCGAGAGTCTTGGGTCCTCGGGTGCGGCCGGCTGTGGATTGGGATTATCGATGTTGAAAGGATTGTCGGCCACGTCCAATGACATACCGTCACTGGAGGGAGATGGACCTTGACGTGGTTCGTCGAATCGTGCGCGCCGCTCACGTTCTCTTTCCCGCATTTGTTCCATGGCCGCCTCGTGCTCTTCATCTCGAAGCGTCGCCTCCCGTTCCTCTCGCATTCTGTTCTCGCGATCCTCTCGCTCCTGGGCCTCGATAGCAGCTCTTTCCGCCCTTTCGCGTTGTGCTTCTTGTCTCTGGAGATCCCTTTCGGGGTTTGAGGATCGACCGTTCGGAGCCGGCTTATTCGCTCTCGGAGCTGAAACCTGCCCGCTATTTCCAGTGCTTTGTGGGGACACCGCGGAATCGGTACTACCGGAGTCAGAAAGGGGAAGTCTCTTAGTGATTTCCCTGTAGCCGATGAGGATGAAACAGGCCACGAGGACGATCCCCATTAGCCGAACAATGACATTGGTTGCCTTCATTTTTCCCTCCCGATTTTTGTGCGGGCGCGAGGGGTTGGGATCTAGCGCTTGACTCATCCTATCATCCGTACTGCACCGCGTCCATCGATGGCGCTCAATAGACTCATCAGCACTTCCCCAGAGCGACTATCCTTTCGCGAACGCCGGGGAACTCCAGGGAGCTACCGAGCGACGAGGGTCGTTTGATCGTAGTCGGGGTCACCTCCGTCTAGAACGAACTCGGCTCCTTCCAAGGGAAGGGCCCGAGTGCAGCTCTCCTCGTCAAAATAAGCGGCGCCCCAGTAGAGATCCCGCGTAAGCCCTTGCTTGCGCAACCACTGGATTTCGGGGAGAGCCGATGTTGCCTCGGGTGCGTCATCGAATGGCGCCCAACTCGATATGCGCATCATCCCGCCGCACGCGGTGAGACCTTCTTTGACAACACTGAAAGGGAATTCCTCGCCTGGGGAGGGTTGAAAGGGTGAGCGTTTCAAGATAAAGACGAGGAAGACATCCCCGGTGATCGCAGCTTGTACCACCCCCGCCTGGTTGAACGCCTGTTCCACCTCGGCGATGTCGCGCTGTTCGGCTTCCTGCACGGTTCGAAGCACCTCCCTCCAGCGAGAAACATCCATCTCCGGCGTGGCAACGTAGTCGAGTCCATCGCTGAAAGCATAGTTGATGGGAATCGCGAACCCGAGACCACTGGCGCCCTCCACCGCCAAGCTGATGATGCCCACCACGTTTCCCCGGCGGTTCAACAACGGCCCGCCGCTATTGCCGGGATTCACGTTGGCATCCACTTGAATGTAGGCGATACCGAAGAGGTTCCTCGCGGCATGACTCACGATGCCCTCATGAACGGTCTGGTCCATGCCGAGCGGCGTTCCGATCATGATGACCTCTTCTCCAGCGTTCAGCAGTGCCGCGTCACCGACCGCTAAGGGCTCCGCCCCAGCGCCCGGGACCGAGATCAATGCCAGGTCGAGATCCTCGTCCTGCGCGAGGACTTCTCCCGTCAACTCTCGCTGGTCTGAGAAATGCACCAGGATCGTATCGCCTTCGGGGCAGAGGACGTGGGCGTTCGTGAGTAGCCGGTCTCCACTGATGAAGAATCCACTGCCCACCGACTGTCGGCAGGTGAGAGAGACGATAGAGGGCTGGACTAATCTCGCGATTTCCTCAGTGGATAGCGTCTCTTGGACTCCTCGAGGCTCTCGAGTCTCGGAGCTTGAGGGAGCCGGCCCCTCGGACGCGGAAAAGAAAACCCATAGACCGATCCCTGCCACGGCCGCGAGGCCGCCAACGACGGCGGCGTGGAGCGGAGAGACCTTCAAGGGGGGCCTTTCGGTGGCGGATGGCGCGAGCGTCCCGGTGATTCCCGATTGCTCGAGAATCTCCCGTGCCGATGCCGCCTGGAGGCGCGTCGTCCTTTTCAGGATGATGGGCTGTGGAGAAGCGAGCTGTTTCTGGAGGGTAAGAAGAGGAATGGCGGGAGGGCCCAACTGGCTCAGGGCGCGCGCCAAGTGATAGCGGGTGCGTGGGTCACGCACGGCCTCCGGCAGGATCAGGTCGACGAGGAGACTTCCCTTGCAGTGAGGACATATTCGACCACCAAGAGCCGCAAGCTCTCCACAGTGAGGACAGGGCTCGCGTATCGGCTCTTTTTGGCTCATGACGAGGCTGTCTACCTCATTAGGTAACGGTAGCATGTGGTAGGCGGATCGTCCACGATGGTCGAGACAGCTTATCCGGTAAGCCGCAGCTCATGAGCTGGGACTGCAGTCGCTGGCAATGGGCATCAATCGGTGGGAGAGGATTTGTGGCGTTTTCGTCTCTTGTAGCAAGTCCGATCTGTTTGGCTTGCGAGCGAGACGTTGGCAGCGAAGGGCAGGAAGGAGTGGCCGCCCTGGTGGGAGTGGGAGCTGGAGCTCAGACCCTATACCCACAAGCGGCTGAGGGAGCGCGATTTTACGGAAATCGATCTACGTCGTATGATGGAGCACGCGACGACTTACCGGCGTGCCAAAACGGAAGGGCGATGGGTAGTCGAAACCCGGTTTCGAAGGGCGCGGTGGAGGGTCGTGGTCGAGCCGGCTCCGGAAGAACAAAGGCTGGTCGTGGTCACCGCGTACGAAGTCGTGAGACTGAGATGAAAGGCATCCATCTCGAAGTCACGTATGAGGACGGCCGTCCCTGGGTGGCCTACCTTTATCTACCTAGGGACGGTAACGAGAAGAGCGACCACTGCATCGAAGTCGAGCGCGATTTGGTGCTGGACATCAACAAGAAAGGAAAGCTCATCGGTATCGAGATGCTGGCGCCACACCTCGTCACGCTAGAAGGGATCAACACCATCCTCGGGGAGTACGGGTTCGAGGCGCTCGAGGAATCCGTCCTGAAGCCTTTGCTTGCAGCCTAGTCGCGCGAAAGAGCCTTGCGGGCGAGGTCGATCTGTTCCGAGATCGCCTTGGAAGCAACCCCACCCCGCGAGGATTTTCTTTCCACCGCCGCACGGAAGTCCCACACTCGGGCCACGTCCTCATCGAAGACATCGGAGAAGCCGCGTAGCGTCTTGAGATCGAGCGTTGCGGGATCCACTCCCTTGTCGGCGGCTGTGGCCAGGATCTCGCCTACGATGCCGTGCGCGCGCCGGAAGTCGACGCCTCGGTCCACGAGATAGTCGGCGAGCTCGGTAGCGA
>JBOGJF010000238.1:0-3973 GCA_050747785.1 Vicinamibacteria bacterium | reverse complement strand
GTGTAGTGATGCAGCAGGGGCCAGAAGACGGCTTCCTGAATCGCGGTGCGTGCCCAGCGTACCGGGAAGGAGCGGCTCCAGCGCGATCGACCGTCGAGTCCAACGTCTCGGGCTAGACTTACCGCTTCCGTTTTCGGTCCTCCCGTTGTAGGAGCACGCAGTCGATCCTCGAGCGCTCCGATGGTCTCGTTTTCAGCGATCGACGCTTCGTCGAGCGGAATACCGTAGCGTTCTTCCAAACGGGAGAGAAGATCGACTTGCTCCAGGGACGAGAGCCCCAGATCTTCGGAGATCCGGAGGTCGCCGCGTAGCTCCGAAACGCCGCGTCCCGTCATTTCCGCCAGAACGCCGGCAACTCCGACCGAGGCATCGGAAGGGGGCTTGGAGACAGGGGGGGAGATTCCTCGTAGGCGGGCGAGTACCTCCTGGCGCTGGACTTTCATGGTCGATGTCGTTCGAGGAAAGTCCTTGTCGGTCCAGACGGTCCAACCCCGAATACGCTGGTACGGCTCGAGCGTCTCGTTCACGAGGCCGATAAGCCGTTGCACGTCGGTCTCGGGATTGTTCAGGAGCAGGACGGCATGCACCTCCTCCTTTTCGTCCCGCGTCACGCCCAGCACGACGCTCTCTCTGATTTCCGGGAGCTGGTTCAGAGCCGACTCCACGTCTTGCGGATACACGTTGAGACCGTCGGCGGTGACGATCAGGTCCTTCTTCCTTCCCAGGAAATAGAGGTTCTTTTCCTCGTCCAGTCGACCCACGTCACCGGTATGAAGCCATCCCTCGGCATCGACGAACGCACCCGATGCCGGCGCGCCACCCAGGTACTCCGAGACGACGCTTTCGCCCCGTACGAGGATCTCGCCGTCGGGAGCGATTCTGATTTCCAGATCACCGACGATTCGCCCGAGCGATCCCGGTCGCGGGCGAAAAGGGTGATTGGTGGTGACCACGGGGCTAGTCTCGGTCAGTCCGTAGCCCTGAACGACGACGAAACCGAGACGTCGCCAGAACGCTTCTTCTTGCGGGGCAAGCCTTGCGCCCCCCACGACCAAAGCCCAAAATTTCCAACCGAACGCTCGATGCACGTCGCGATGGGTCCACCAAGCTCTCAGCGCACCGGCAGCGCCGGCTGCGGAGCTGGTCGAGGGAGTCTTGCGCTCGACTTCGGAGCGGAGATTCTTCAGAACCTGAGGCACCCCGACCAACACGGAGACATGCTCCCGCCTCGCGGTTCGGATGATGGCGTCCGCGTGGACGCGGGTCGTGAACACGGCGGCCCCTTCCAGGAGCACCGGAATGAAAAGGCCGAGAGATTGGCCGAAGAGGTGGCTGAGCGGAAGGAGATCCAGGATGCGGATCGGTTGGAAGGGAAATGCCAGCTTCTTGTACTTGGCGATCTCGCGCTGGAAGGGCGTCAGGTTGGCGCACAGGTGGCGGTGCCGATGAACGACGCCCTTGGGATCACCTGTCGTGCCGGACGTGAAGATAATCTGAACGACGTCGTCTCGAGACATGGTCGCGAGCTCGAAACGGTCGGCTTCCCATTGCGCGATCTGCTGGAACGAGATCGCTTCGAGCTGGGACTCCGACGGCATCGCAGCGACCTGCGATCCGTGGACCAGCCATCGTGCGCCGACTCTCTCCCGGATGCGGCGCACCAACCGGGGCGATGCGCGGAAGTCGACCGGGACGATCTCGACGCCGCGGGCCACGGCGGCCCAGAAGACGGTGACCCACTCCGGGCGGTTCTCCCCCCAGAGAAGAACGCGGTCGCCCTTGCCCAGTCCCCGCCGGTCCAGAAAATCGACGAAACCGGCGATCCTTCGGTAGAGCGATCGGTAGGAAAGAGTCCAAGTTCGGAATCCATTGTAAAAACGAAGGGCCTCGCGCTCATCGAGGCGTTCTATCTCGTGAATGAGGTCGGCCAGAGTTTCCATCGCTAGGCGGGCCCATCACGACGATTCAATCGACGTCACGCACGGAAGGAACCGACCGCCAGCAGAAGCCAACCCACCAAGAACGCGAGACCGCCGACGGGCGTGACCGCTCCCCACCACCGCACGCCGGAGATCGCCAATATGTAGAGGCTGCCGGAAAAGATGAAGGTGCCGACCGCGAAGGCGACGCCGGCTCCGGTGATCCATGGACTGGGATGGGTCTCGGCAAGCCATCCCACGGCGAAGAGTCCGAGGGAATGGTAGAAGTGATAGCGCACGCCGGTTTCGAAGACTTGCAGCATCTCGGGCATGAGACGTCCGCGCAGCGCGTGAGCACCGAAAGCGCCGAGCGCGACGCCGATGAACATCAAGACCGCACCCAGCCGAACCCAAGTCATGATCGGCTTGGCTGCTCCAGAGACTCCACCCAATCGAAACCTGCCAGATCTCCCTGGAAAGCCCGGTGGGTCTTGTGGGCGCGGCAGTAGCGGAGGATCATCTCCGACCTTCCATCGGATAGGGGTTTTTCGTTCACGACTTGGAGGGGCATGGAGTAGGAGTCGAAGATGCATTGCAGACGAGCGCGGTTCTTGCCATGGCCAGTAGCGTACACCATGCGCAGATCCTCTAGATCGCAAGTGCCCAGGTAGCGATCCTCCACACGGTGCCAGAATGTAAGCATGCTATAGATGAGAGCAGCCAAGACCAGACCGCTCAGCGCGTATCCGACTCCCACCACCATACCCACCGCGCTGATGACCCAGATCGAAGCCGCGGTCGTCAAGCCGGAGATGCTGCCGCGCTCGCGAAGGATGGCACCCGCGCCCAAGAAGCCGACACCGGTCACGATCTGGGCCGCGACCCGCGTAGGGTCCACCGCTCCGAACGCCGGATCGATGGACATGACCGTGAATATCGTGGAGCCGAGGCAGATGAGCGTCAACGTCCGAAGCCCCGCCGGTTTCTCGGCTCTTTCCCGTTCCGCGCCGACAATCGCGCCACAGAGGACGGAGACGAGGATGATGACGAATTCGACCAGCGGGGAGGGAATCACCTGACGCAGGTCGCCGAAGATGGCCCGGAACAGCTCCATATCTCTTAATGTTACTGCGGAGTTGGGGAACGGGTCCAACACCTGCTAAGATCGCCAAGACGGCGCCTTCTCCGAGAGAGGAAGGAGGCGTCTCCGACATGGTCACGCGACGCGACTTTCTCGGCCTGCTGGCCGTCCCCCTTTGGGCACGCCCGTTTTCCCGGCTGGAAGGCAGCTCGCCTGGCGCGTCCCCGCAAGGAGGAATCACCGGGCATCCTATCCTGGATACACTCGCTCCGGTGATCGAAGGCGCCCGGCACGTGCGGTTTCACGATGACAAGGTTCGCGCGGTCGCCGACTGGATGGCCTACGAGGAGCTCCCCTGGCCCGATTTTCGATCTCCGCTGACGCCACAAGAGGACAGCCTGGTGACCATGGATTTTACGTTCCTCACCTCGACCATCAACTTCGCGTTCACCGATTTCGAGAGCCATACGATCTTCAAGGCTCAGTACGCGGGCGGCGAGCACTGGGACTCCCTGGGTATGGAAGCCTGTCTGAAACGGGCCCACGACGAAGGGGTTCCCATTCTGGACGGGAGCTGGCTGGCGGCGGTGAGCCGAGAGGAGCTCGATCGAATCTTTACGGGCAACATTCCTATCCCCATGCTGGACGAGCGACTCGCCATCTTTCACGAGGTGGGGAACGTGCTCAAGGAGAAGTATAACGGCCGTTTCCACAACTTCCTGAAGTCCAGTCCGTCTCGTCTCTACGCGGACGGGGACGGCTTGCTGGAACGGTTGCTTGCGGAGTTCCCGTCTTTCCGCGACACGAGCCCCTACCGCGGTGCAAGCATCGCGTTCCAAAAAAGAGCGCAGCTCTTGTGGTGGCAGCTTCACGCGCGGTTCCAACAAGAAGGATTCTTCGCCATCGAGGATCCGGAGAAGCTCACGGTCTTTGCCGACTACATCGTTCCCGTGGCCTTTCGGCTCTTCGGCAT
>JBOGJF010000237.1:0-16238 GCA_050747785.1 Vicinamibacteria bacterium | reverse complement strand
TCCATCATTCCCGGCATCGAGAACTTCGCGCCGCTGCGGACCGAAAGCAGCAGGGGTTTTTCCGGATCGCCCAGTCTCTGCTCCACCATGGTCTCGAGGCGGCCCAGAGCCTCCAGCACCTCGCGCTCGATTTTGGGGGGTAGCTCCCCTTTCTCGGAGTAGATACGGCACACCTCCGTCGAGACGGTAAAGCCCGGTGGGACGGGGAGACCGGCATTGGTCATCTCCGCCAGTCCGGCGCCCTTTCCCCCCAGGACATCCTTCATGTCCTTGTGGCCATCCGCCTTACCGCTACCGAAGAAATAGACGTACTGCGGCATGACTCCTCCTCGCTAACCTCGCGCGGTCAAGATGATGCGGCTTCCGACCCGGCCACGATCTCAG
Organism: Vicinamibacteria bacterium; assembly: GCA_050747785.1. Classification (GTDB taxonomy): domain Bacteria; phylum Acidobacteriota; class Vicinamibacteria; order Marinacidobacterales; family DATDRI01; genus CBDANW01. The sequence continues at coordinate 15,854 of JBOGJF010000237.1, read as the reverse complement.
AGAGATCCGCGACTCTCGTGAAAAGCGCCTGGAGCAACGCCAAGAGCGCGAGGCGGTTCTCCTTGAGGCGCTGGTCAGGTGCCATGACGAGCACTCTATCAAAAAAAGTGTCGACCCGCGGTCGGAGCCGAGACAGTGCCCGCAGCGCCTCTCCGAACCGACCCTGGGCGATGAACTCCGAGGCACTCGGCTCGATGGCCTCGAAGGAGCCCCAGAGATCCTTCTCGGCCTGCTCGACAAAGGCCCCGGGGTCGACGCGCGAAGGCACCGTCTCGGAGAGGAGGATGTTGCGCACTCTCTTGAAAGCGACCGAAAGGGCCTCGAAGTCGTCCGAGCCGCGTAGAGCGGCTACCGCGGCCAGCCGGCGCCTCAGCTCTTCCAGCGGACGATCCAGCACGCCCACCGCGAACACCGCGTTGATCTCGTCGAAGCGGAAGTCTCGACCGAAGACAAAACGCAATCGTTCCTTGAGAAACTCGCCCAGGGCATCCCGGGCCCCGGCGTCGACGGAGCTTCCCAGTTGGCGTTCCACCTGCTCGAACGCCTTGTCGAGAAGCTCTTCGGTGGTCGCCTGCAGCTCGAGTCCGGTGCGCTCCTTCGCCTCCAGAAGGATACGAATGGCCCCGATAGCCTGCCGGCGCAGAGCGAAAGGATCCCGCGATCCAGTGGGCACCACACCGACCGCGAACATCCCGGCGAGCGTGTCGAGCTTGTCGGCGAGCGACAGAGTCGCCCCCAGCGGGTTGGCGGGAAAGTCCCCATCACCCTCGAGCGTGGTGGGAAGGTATTGGGAGGCGATCGCTCGAGCGATTTCCTCCGGCTCGCCCTGCTCTCGCGCGTAGAGACTGCCCATGACACCCTGGAGCTCCGGAAACTCTCCCACCATGTCGGTGGCCAGATCGCATTTCGCCAGGAGCGCCGCACGTTCGGCGAGCGGCACCGACTGACCGGTCTCAGCGGCGAGCCACCCAGTCAGGGGAATGATGCGATCCACCTTGTCCCGATAGGTGCCGAGCTTCGCGTGGAACAAGGCCCCGGCCAATCGTCCCAAACGTTCTTCCAGAGGCTGCTTGAGGTCTTCGGCCCAGAAGAACTGAGCGTCCCTGAGGCGCGCGATCACGACCCGCTCGCTTCCCTGCCGGATGTAGCCCTTGCGATCGGAGGGCATGTTGGTGACGGCAACGAAGGACGGCTTTCCCCGGAGCGGGATGTACTTCTGATGATGGATGAGCACCGTGTGCCGCACCTCTTCCGGTAGAGCCGTGAACTCCTTCGGGTAGTTTCCCAGCACCGCACCCGGCCATTCGACCAGATCCGCCAGAATCCGGTTGGTTAGTTCACCCAGATCCGATATCCGTTTCGCACCCGCCTTCTTCTCCAGCCTACGGATCTCACGCTCCAGCAACGCCGCCCGATCTTCGGGATCGAGCAGAACAAAGTGCTTCTCGAGCCCCCGCTCGAGATCGCGAAACGTTCGGACGGTGAAGGGCCGGTTGGGCTTTTTCCCCTTCGGCGCGAGAAACCGATGGCCGCGGGTCTTGTTGCCGGCGCGAACCTTGACCTTCCCTGCCACGCGTATCTCGAAGGGAACGACTTTGCTCCCCAAGAGGCAGACCATCCACCGGATCGGTCTTCCAAAGGGAAGGTTGCCTCCGCCATCATCGAGCTCGGCATCCCAGTTCATGAACTTGGGAAAGCTCAGCTTCCTAAGGGTGCTCGCCATCATCGCCGGAAGGAGCTCGAGGGTGCGCCGCCCCTTCACTTTGCGCACGAAACCCACGTACTCCCCCTTGGGGGTCTGGAGGACCGTGAGCTCCCGCGGTGCCAGCTCGTTTTTCCTGGCGAAGCCGAGCGCAGCCTTGGTCCACTCTCCGTTGGCCGCCCTGGCAATCGCGGCCGGGGGTCCGGTCACCTCCTCGCACCGGTCCGCCTGCTTTTCCGGGAGCTTGGGTACATGGACGACCAAACGCCGTAGCGTCCCGTAGGCCCTCACCTCCGCCTCCCCGAAGCCGTGCTGCTCCAGCTCATGGTGGAACCGCTCGCGGAGCTCGTCGATGGTTCGCGGCAGCCAATTGGCGGGATACTCCTCGCAACCGATCTCCCAGAGAAAGGGCGCCGTCTTCATGGAAGTCACGGAGTCGAAGTCACTTCGGTCGGGGAGGTGGCTTCGACGTAGGCCTCGGCCACCCGACAAGCGAGCTCCCGTACCCTGAGAATGAGCGCCGTCCTCTCGCTGACCGAGACCGCGCCGCGAGCATCGAGAATATTGAAGAGATGTGAGCACTTGAGGCACGCTTCGTAGGCAGCAAGATAGAGACCTTCACCCAGCAGCCGCTCACCGTCGCGGCGATACTCCTCGAAGTGTCGGCGACAGAGATCGACGTCCGCCGCCTGGAAGCTGTAGCGGGATCCCTCGTACTCGTCGCGGTGGCGAACCTGACGGTATTTGACGCCGGGCGCCCAGACCAGATCGAAAACGTCGTCGATGCCCTGAAGGTACATGTCGAGCCGCTCCAAACCGTAGGTGATCTCGACCGAGATCGGAGCTAGCTCGATGCCGCCCGCCTGCTGAAAGTACGTGAACTGAGTGATCTCCAACCCGTCCAGGAGCACCTGCCAACCAATACCCCACGCGCCGAGAGTCGGTGATTCCCAATTGTCCTCTTCGAATCGGATGTCGTGGAGCCGGGGATCGATGCCGCAGGCTTTCAGGCTTTCCAGGTACAAGTCCTGAATGTCGACCGGGGCCGGCTTTATGATGAGCTGGAGCTGGTAGTGCTTGTAGAGTCGGTTGGGGTTCTCTCCGTAGCGGCCGTCTGCCGGTCGGCGAGAGGGTTGGACGTAGACGACCCGCCAAGGGTCGCGACCGAGGACGCGGAGAAAGGTCTCCGGATGCATCGTCCCCGCCCCCATCTCCTGGTCATAAGGTTGGTGAACGACCAGACCCCGCCGCGACCAGAAACGGGAGAGCGCGAGGATCAGGTCCTGTAAGTTCACGCCTTCTCCGCGAGGCGTATCAGGTCGTCGAGGACCTGAACAGAAGGGAGCTCTTTGTCGAGCTGCTGCGCGATGAGCTTTCGATGCAGGTGGGCAAGCTCTACCAGGACGCTGGCCGTCTCGGGAGCAGGAAGCTCATCGGGTGGTCTCTGCCATACCTGCTTCAGATATCGAAGCGTCGCGGGTGCGAGCGACAGCCCGTCCGATGCCTTCTTTGCTTGCTGGGCGCAGCGGGCGCACCGAAGCCGCTGTTCTTCGATGACGTAGTGAGCTCCCTGGCGATCCAACATCTCCCCACAGGTCGAACAACTCTCCGACGTCGGGTAGAACCCGCCCAATCTGAGCACCCAGGCCTCGAAATAGCGCGTCAGCCTCGTCGGCTCGCCGCCACCGATGAGAGCGTTGGCTGAGGCTCGCAGCAACCGATACAGCTTTGCGTTTGGCTCCCGCTCTGGTGCGAAGGAATCGACCAGGTCTGCGAAGTAGGCCAGTGTGCAAGCGAGGATCGGATCTCCCGAGCTCGGGAAACCGGAGCGGATTATATCACAGCGATCGACGCTCACTAGCTCGCGGCTCTCTTTCTCGAAGAACGTTAGCTCGAGCTCGGTGCCTATTTCCAGGCTACCACCGAAGCGTGAACGGGGACGCCGTGCGCCCTTCGCCACGCCCTGAATCTTGCCGTGCTCGCGGGTGAGAAATACGACCACCTTGTCGGCCTCGCCGACTCGGTAGGTGCGGAGGACGATCGCCTCGGTATGGCGGACGGGCATGACTCACTCAGTCGAGTGCAAGAAAGTGCGCCCCTAGACCGAGGAAGAGCATGAAGCCGCAAACATCCGTAGCCGTGGTCACGAAGACGGAAGACGCCAGGGCCGGGTCCACGTTGAGCCATCTCAAGGCCAAGGGCACCAAGGTACCCATGACGGCGGCCACGATGAGATTACCGATCATGGCCAGGGCCAGAATCCCACCGAGCACCGGACTCCCCTTCCAGAGAAAAGCAACGAGCGCGACGAAGATACCAATCGTCAGGCCGTTGACGACGCCTACCAGGACCTCCTTGACGAGGGCCTTCCTGCTGTTCGACCAGCTGAGCTCCCCCAGGGCGATCCCACGAACCATCACGGTAAGCGTCTGAGTTCCCGCGTTCCCTCCCATGCCGGCGACGATGGGCATGAATACGGCGAGCACGGCAAACCGCCGGATGGTGTCCTCGAATAGACTCACCACGGCTGCCGCCAGGAAAGCGGTCGCCAGATTCGTCGCCAGCCAGGGAATTCGCATGCGCACCGAAGTCGCCGGAGAGCTGAAGACCCTCTCGTGAACATCCAATCCGGCGAGACGGTAGATGTCTTCCGTCGCCTCCTCTTTGATCACGTCGATGACGTCGTCAACGGTAATCACACCCACCAACTTGTTCTCCTCGTCCACGACCGGGATCGCCAAGACGTTGTAGGAATCGACGAGCCCAGCGACTTCCTCCTGATCGGTGTCGGTCCGGGCGCTGAAGACCTTCGTGACCATGATGTCCTTGAGCCGCCGGTCCGGCCTCTTCAACAAGAGCTGGCGAAGGGACAAGACACCCACCAGGTGATTCCGGCCGTCCACGACATAGATATAGAAGACCATCTCCACTTCATCGGAGCTCTGTAGCCGCGTGATGGCCTCCCCAACCGTCATATCCTCGTGGAGCGAAAATACTTTGGGGTTCATGATGCGGCCCGCCGTCTTCTCCGGGTACTGGAGCAGATCCTGAACCTCGGCGGCGTCCTTGTGCCGCATGGCACCCAGGATCTCTTCTTGAAGCGACGCGGGAAGATGACCCACGAACTCCGCGGCGTCGTCGGGATCGAGCTCCTGGAGAAGGTGAGAAATCTCCTCGGCGGACATGTCGAGCAGCAGCTCGGCGCCTCGGTCGACACCGAACTCGGAAAGGGCCTCGCTGGCTAGCCGCGAATTCCTCTGGACGAGGAGCTCGAACGCGGGCTTGCGATAGTTTTCCTGCAGCTCGCCGAGAAGCTCAGCGATCTCGGAAGGATGGAGCCTGCTCAGGATGTTGTAGGCGTTGGCCGCAGCGCCGCGCCCTACAAGCTTGCGAACGGTCTGCGCGAGGAGGGGTGTCTTGGTCACGGGCATCGAAAAAACCTGCCGGCAAGCAGTCAAACATGAGCCAGCCAGCCTACCACAGGCTTGGGCGATCTGACCAATCTAACCGATGGAAGGGGGAGCTAATCCAACCCGGGTTGCATGACCCCTTCGACCCGAGGCTCCCGGCGGGCGACGCCCGTCTCCCGCGCCGCTCTCGCCACCGCTTGCGACACGCGTCGAACGACCTGCCGGTCGAAGACGCTGGGCACGATGTGCTCTTCGCTCAAGGTGTCCTCGGGGATGATGCCGGCGATGGCTTCCGCGGCGGCCAACAACATCTCTTTATTAATGGTGCGGGCCCGCACGTCGAGCGCACCGCGGAAGATCCCGGGGAAAGCCAACAGATTGTTTATCTGATTGGGGAGATCCGACCGACCGGTCGCAAACACCCGGCAATGCGACAGCGCGAGATCGGGAGCGATTTCCGGGTCCGGATTGGCCATCGCAAAGATGATGTTGTCCTTTTGCATCCGATCGAGGTCGCTGACCGTAAGAATGTTCCCGACCGACACACCGATGAAGACGTCCGCGTCCTGCATGGCATCTTGAAGCGTTCCTTGAGACGGGGCCCGCGCGATGGTATCCATAACGGTTAGCGGGATCTTGGCCAGCTCCTCCGCTCGACCGGCCACCGCGATGCCGGCCTTGTCGCAACCAATTAGGTAACCGGCGCCGGCGGCCGCCAGGGTTCGAAGACAACCCACGCCCGCTGCACCCAGACCGTTGACGACCACCCGCACGTCTTCGAGACGCTTCCCCACGACCTTCAGCGCATTCGTGAGCGTCGCGAGAATGACGACCGACGTGCCCTGTTGATCGTCGTGCATCACGGGGATATCGAGCGACGCCCGCAGCCGCCGTTCGATCTCGAAGCACCGCGGCGCGCTGATGTCCTCGAGATTGATGCCACCGAAGGTGGGAGCGATGCCCTCGACGATTTGGACGATGGCGTCGGGGTCCTCGGTGCCCAGGCAGAGAGGCCAGGCGTTGACCCCTGCAAATTCCTTGAAGAGCATCGCCTTGCCCTCCATGACCGGAAGCGCCCCCTCCGGCCCCAATCGTCCCAACCCCAGCACCGCCGATCCATCCGAGACGACCGCTACACAATTACCCTTAGTCGTCAGGGCATACGCGTTCATCGGGTCGCGCGCGATCGCTTGCGCCACGCGGCCGACCCCCGGCGTATAGACCATGGAAAGGGCGTTTCTCGTCGTGACCGCTACCTTCGACTCGACCTGAATCTTGCCTCCCAGATGCAGGAGGAAGATGCGGTCGGAAACAGAGACCACGCGCACGCCCGGCAGGTTGCCCAGGGCTTCGACGATGCGGTCTCCGTGCTCGTCGCTTTGGGCATCGAACGTGATGTCCCGGACCATCGTCTCGGCGGTGGCCGAGACGATGTCCACCGCACCCAGGTTGGCACCGTGCTCGGCCAACAACGTGGCCACCCGAGCAAACGTGCCGGGCCGATTCGGCAAAGCGAGCCTAGCGGTGAGTCGATAGTTGGAGTAAGGACCGAACTCCGTCATGGATTCGAATGAAACAGGAACACTATAGCATGTTCCGAGAAGGGCGAGGCTCCCTCGAGCTCGCGCCGGGCCCGCTCGAGCTCGTGCCCTCCCACCTAATCGCGTGGGGGCTCCATCCCCAATTCGGCAAGAAGGCGCCGGTTCTCCCGCCAGTGCTCGCGCACCTTGACGTGAAGACCAAGATAGACGTGAGTGTTCAGGAAGCGCTCGAGCTCCCGCCGGGCAGCCGTTCCAATCTTCCTCAGCATGCTCCCCTTGCTGCCCACGAGGATGCCCTTCTGAGAGTCTCGTTCCACCAAGATCGAAGCCTCGACGCGGGTAAGCTTCGTCTCGTCCTTCCAGGAATCGATCTGAACCGCCGTGGCGTGAGGAACCTCTTCTCTCACATAGAGAAGTATCTTCTCGCGGATGATCTCGGCGGCGAAGAATCGCTCCGGAAGGTCGGTCAGCATGTCCTCGGGAAACAAAGGTGGAGCCTCCGGCAGATAGTCTTCGAGCAACTGGACCAGGCGCGGCACATTGTCACCGGTGAGCGCCGAGATAGGCACGATCTCCGCGAACTCGTAAAGCTGGCGATATTCCTCGATGAGTGGAAGAGCCTTCTCCTTGGGTACTCGGTCCATCTTGTTGATGACGAGGAACACGGGAACCCTGACTGGTCGCACCAGCCCCACGACGTAACGGTCGCTGCCGCTCGACGGATGCGTGATATCGGTCATGAGAACCACGAGATCGACGCCACTCAGGCTGGAGACGGCACTATCCACCATGAGACGATTCAACTGATTCTGGGGCTTGTGAATCCCGGGCGTATCGAAAAAGACAATCTGAGCGCGTCGGGTATTTGCGACGGCCAGGATGCGGTTGCGCGTGGTCTGGGGCTTCGGCGTGACGATCGCGACTTTCTGGCCGACCACGCGGTTGATGAGGGTCGACTTGCCTACGTTAGGCCCGCCCACCACGCTGACGAAACCGCTATGTGCCAACGAGGGCTCTCAAGCAGTGCCCTGCCTGCGAAGCCGGAAGCGCACCTTGTTGATTCGGTGGCCTTCCGCGTCGACGACCTCGATCGTCATTCCCTGATAAGCGATGGACTCTCCTACTTGTGGCACGCGACCGAGCGTCTCGAGCACCAGCCCGGAGACGGTGTCGTACCCCTTGCCGTCGACGTCCAGTCCCAGCTTCTCCTTCAGCACGTCGAGGTCCGCGCGACCACTCACCAAGAAGGTATTGTCGCTTTCGCGGACGAACTCTTCCACCGTGTCCTCGTCGAACTCATCATGTATCTCCCCGACGATCTCCTCCAAGATGTCCTCGACGGTCAAGAGACCCGAGGTGCCCCCGTACTCGTCGACGACGATGGCGAACGTGGAACGGGTGTGCTGGAACTCGCGCAGAAGATCGGCGACTTTCTTGGTCTCGGGGACGAACTGAACCGGGCGAATGAGTCGCTCGATCGATTCCTCGGCGTCGTGATCCGCGTAGGCCAGTAGATCGATGGCATAGACGAGACCCACGATCTGGTCCAGGTTCTCTTCGAAGATGGGAACCCGCGAGTACTTCTCGTCGATGAAGAGCTGTCGCAGCTCGGCGAGGGTCGCGTCCCGTCGGATCGCGACCATCTTCGGTCTGGGGGTCATGATCTCTCGAACGACTTTGTCGCTGAGATCCACGATCGACTGGACCATGCGGCCCTCGTCACCTTCCAGTATCCCTTCTTCCTCGCCGGTCTCGATGAAGGCTTGCACCTCCTCCTCGCTGTGCCCCTCGTCTTCCTCCGCCACGTTCTCCCGTCCGACGAAGGCGCGGACGAAACGAGAGAGCGTTCGACTGACCGGCGAAATGACGCGCGAATAGAGTCGATAGGAGGGCAGGAGAGCCAGGAGAACTCTTTCCGGGTTCTTCCGCGCGGCGATACCGGGAAGTGCCTCCCGAAAAACTGCATAGGCCAGGAGCATCGTCACAAAAGTGACCAGGAGTGCTCGGGGGACGTCGAGAGAGATGTATAACTGCGTGACCAGTACGGTCACGGCAATGAGGGCACACCCGATCCCGATGCGCAGCGGAACGAGCAAGCTTGAGGGATCTTCGAGACTATGACGCAGGATTTCTGTCTTCCAGTCCTCCTCGCCATAATTCCGGATGGCGATCTTGCTGAAGTAATGAAACGCAACGTCGATCGTGGACAGAACCAGCGTCAGGGCCAAGAGACACGAAATGCCGATGAGGGTGAGCACCATGGAGTTCTAGCGCCCCGCTAGTCCACGCGTGATTCGGAGCTTGCGCCGGAGACGGTACTCGATCCTCCGCATCTCGCCGCGGTCGGTCTCGTGATCGTGTCCCAAGAGATGCAGCAACCCGTGGAGGGCCAGGATCCGGAGCTCCCGCGGGAGCGTCGAGCCCCTTCGCTGCGCCTGCCGCCTCGCGGTCTCGACCGAGATGACGATGTCGCCTAGGTAGTCGGCCCCCTCGCCTTCGTCAGGAGACTCTCCGTTGCGAGCGGGGAAGGATAAGACGTCCGTGGCGCGGTCGAACCCCCGGAACTGACGGTTCAGGGCTCTCATGCGCTCGTCACCCACCAATACCAGAGTCGCCGAGCTGCCTTCCGGCGCGAGCTCATCCGCCAATCGGCGAAGGAAGACCCGAAAGGATTGGCTTTGAATCTTGACGCTTCGTTGAAGGTTCCTGAGCAAGAGGTCGGACGAAACCGAGCGGTTCTGGACCCGCGGGAGAGGGTCTCCTGCCGACGTCATCGGCTGTCTTGCACCACCACGGGCTCGACGCTCTTCTCGAAGTCGAATCCCGGATAGTTCACACGATGATGATAGATGCCCATGAGCACCCTCAAGAAGGCCTGGGATATCTTCTCCAGGTCGCGGAGGGTCAAGTCACATTCGTCGAGCTGTCCGTCGAGAAAGATGTAGTCGATGATCTGGCGGATGACGCCCTTCAAGCGGGCGGGGCTCGGATCCTCGAGCGTGCGCGAAGCCGCCTCGGTCGCGTCGGCTATCATGATGATGCCCGCTTCTTTCGTCTGAGGCTTGGGCCCGGGATAGCGGAACTCTTCCTCTCCCACTTCACCCAGGTCCGGATCCTGGCTCTCCTTCGCCTTCTCGTAGAAATAGGTAATCAGCTTGGTCCCGTGGTGTTGTGGAATGATATCGACGATCTCCGGCGGAAGGTTCATCTCCTTCGCCATCTCGATACCCTCCTTCACGTGGCTGGCGATGATGAGGGCGCTCATTTGTGGAGACAGCTTGTCGTGCCGATTCGCGCCCCCGTACTGATTCTCTACGAAATAGTCGACTTTCTTCAGCTTCCCGATGTCATGGTACAGCGCGGCAGTGCGACAGAAGACGGCGTTGGCGCCGATGGTCTCCGCGGCCGCCTCCGCGAGCGATCCAACGACGACGCTGTGATGGTAGGTTCCCGGAGCTTCCAACGCAAGCGCTCTCAGCATGGGAATGTTGTTGTTGGACAACTCGAGCAGTTTGATGTCCGTGGTTCTGTCGAAGAGTGATTCCAAGGCCGGCAGGAAGAAGGAGACCACGAACGACACGCCCACACCACCGACGAAAGCGCAGGCCAGATCGAAGCCAAAATTACTGATCGGAGTGTAATTTTCGCCCAGAAGGTCGACCGCCATTACCACGACGAGGTTGACGCCTCCGATGAACATCCCGGTCTTCATGAGAGCACTTCGTCGCTTGTACTGGTTCATCCCCAGGAGGGCTCCCAAACAGGACAGCAGGCTGAAAACCGCGAGCTGCATGCTCCCGGTCATCAACCCATGCGCTATGGAAAAGACCACCGAGGCGACGAGGGCGGTTTGGACGTTGTCGAGAAGCGACACGAGCACGGCCACGACCGCGAGAGGGATCAAGTACTGATAGGACCCGATGTTGTTGAAGGGGGGCTGTACGATCTCCGCTCCGACCGTACTGGCCACGAAAAAAATCACGCGCGCTAGAGCGAGCTGCACGACGATGATCAAGCCAACCATCGCGAAGCTTCGGCGCTTCCAGGCAACCGTGGATCGCGCCGGCCTGATGAGCTGCCAGACACCGACGAACAAGAGCGCCGAGAAAATAAACGCCCCCAACGCCCCGGCCAAGCTCCACCCGCCCGCGGCCTGGGACAGAATCTCGAGCTGGCGGAGCACGGTCTCGTCGACCTCGTCGCCAGCCCGCACCAGCACCTTCCCCTTTTGGATCTGGAAGTAGACCGGGTCGACTCTTTCGCGCGCCTGTTGTCGACGCCGCTGCGTCTCGGCGAAATTGAACGTGAGCGTGGGCTCGATGAACGCCTCGCCGAGCCGCGCCACCTTGCTTCGAATCGCGGGCTCGAGATCGGTCAGGAGAGCGGCGCGTTCCTCGAGCTCGCGTCTCGCCTCTTCGACGGTGAAGATACGAGAAAAATCTCGCACCAGCACTCCGGCGTCCGAGATGGCATCACGGCGCATGATGGGCCGCCCTGCCGCAAGCAGCCGCTCTTTGTTGTCGACGATCTCGCGCTGCAGCATGCCCGCGACGGCATTCGTCAGAGCCGACTCGATGGAAGCGTCGAATTCCGAGTCCATCAGGAAATCGAAATCGGCTTCCGTGAGGGGTACTTCGAAGGGGGCGCGAATTGGGTTGGACAACTCGGCCCGCGCCGCTTCGTCCGCGGCGTGGTTCCCCGCCAGCCATTCGCGACCTTGCGCGAAGCCTGCGGCAATCCGCGTGCGGGCCGAAAGGCCCGCTTGGTTGTTGAAGTCGTGCACCTCGGGAACCTGGGCCTCGGCTTCGTCGCGGCGTGCGCGGGTGGTCACCTCGTCTTCATAGCCGAAGTCATAGGGCGCTCTTACGTCCACCGAGGCGATCGAGCCCAGCTCGTAGCGCGGCGGGTGGAAACTGAGGCCCGGCGCGATGAGCACCGTCAGAAGAAGCGTGCAGACAATCCCCCACGGCAACGGGGAGGCGAAGAGCAACTCTAGGACCTCGCGGCGACGGGAGCCCCGGCCGCGTGGTCGACGGCTGCCCTCCTTGCCGTTCTTACCAGCCTTGATGGGCTTGACCGCGCTGCGGGATCCGTTCCCGCCGTTCCGGTGCGCTGTCTCGATCAACTACTTCTCCCCTTTCGTTTGATCGGACGCTCCCGCGTGCGCTTTCCCGTTCGAGTGGCGCTCATAGGCTCGAATGATGGACTGAACGAGGCGATGGCGAATAACATCGGTCTCGTCGAAGTAGGTGAACACGATCCCGTTGATGTCCGATACGACGTCGATCGACTCCACCAGGCCGCTCGTCTTACCCGGGGGCAGGTCGATCTGCGTGATATCTCCGGTCACCACCGTCTTGGAACCGAATCCTATGCGGGTGAGAAACATTTTCATCTGCTCGGAGGTCGTGTTCTGTGCTTCGTCCAGAATGATGAAGGAGTCGTTCAAGGTGCGCCCGCGCATGAAGGCGATCGGGGCGATCTCGATGGAGCCTCGCTCAAGCAGGCGAACCACTCGTTCCGCATCCATGAGGTCGTAGAGCGCGTCGTAGAGAGGCCGCAAGTACGGATTGATCTTCTCTTGAATGTCGCCGGGTAGGAAGCCCAGCCTTTCTCCGGCTTCGACCGCCGGACGGGCGAGAATGATACGGTTGACGCGTTTCTGATTGAAGGCGGCCACTGCCATCGCGACGGCCAGGTACGTCTTACCGGTGCCGGCCGGCCCAATCCCCATGACGATGTCGTTCGACTCGATGGCCTGCATATAGCGGAGCTGGTTCGCGCTTCTTGGCACGACGGTCTTCTTGATGGAGGGATGCGTGATGGTTGCGCCGAAGAACTCGCGCAGTGACACGCCAGGGTCTTCCTTGATGAGCCTGAGCGCAATCCGCAGATCGGCCGACGAGACCTTGTGCCCGCTGTCGATGAGATCGGAGAACTGTCTGAAGATATTCTCGACGACCTCCACCTGGTCCGGGTCGCCTTCAACCTGAAGCTCTTGTCCCCGAGTCACGATCTTGACTTGAAGCGCGTTTTCGATGGATTTCAGGTTCTCATCCTGAATGCCAAAGAGTGCCTGGGTTCCCTGCTCAGGGACCGTGATCTTCTTCATATAATGGTCGGCGCTTCCTCCTTAGAAGGGCTGTCTTGGGAAGGTTGCCTCTTCGCGAGAAGGCACCATCCCCACGTGAATCAAGGGACCGGGCAATACAGGGGATGGAACTCGTGGGAAGGGACAGACCCCAGAACCCGAACGTTGTGAATCATGTCCTGCCCAGGATGCTAACACGGGCTCGGAAACCCCGTCAAATCCTTGAAATCCGACGCTACCGGGGCGCCGCATGGCCACCTATGGACTACGCTCTGGGGTCGACGCTGCCAGGTTAGAAAGCCAGCGGGGAGTCTACTTTGCGGGCGCGGTGGTGCTCTCGCTCAGGGTCGCGGTCGAGGCGTGCGCGTCAAAACCAGGTCAAAGGGCGGGGGAGAATATCCTCTCGGCCGCGGGAAAGTCACGTGTGCCAGGCCCCGAGTGACGGGACCTGGCACCTAGTCTCTTACTTCTGCAACTGGGCCCTAGCTTCCTGGTAGGCCCTTTCCAACTCCGACACGGCGTTCTCGATGCCAGCCCGCATCTGCTCCATGGCTTCGCCGCTCTCGCCCTTCAACCCTTCCAGATCCTGCTGGATGGCTTGACTCTTCTCGCCAAGGGGTCCCAGCACCTGGTTCGCCTGCTGCGCGGCTTCGTCCCCATACTCGCCGGCCTGGGCTTTCAGGCTGGCGATCCCTTTCTGGATGGTCTCGAGCTTCGCCTGAACCTCGCTCTCGAACTGCATCGTCGCGTCTTCGACGTACTCTCCGGTCGTCTCTGCAGCCTCTTCCATGGCGTCTATGGCTTCTTCTTGGGTGGTCATCGACTCGTCGCTTTCTTGAGTCTCACTACTACCCCCACCGCAACCCATCGCCAACGAGAACATGACTCCGAGCACACCCAACTGGAATATTGATTGCTTCACTCTGATTACCTCCTTGATTCCCATGTCAAGATCCTACTTGTCAAGCAATGCCTGTGCCAAAGGCGGGGATCTTACGCTAATCTCGGCGATCGCGGGAGTTTCCCCTGCCGATCCGAGAACCGAGCCTTCTTACATCGAGCCGCGCTCTGTAATTTTTTCACGCCCGGCGCGTTCTACCCTGTCGCAACGAGCTAATTCGTCGCTCAAGCTCCACGCTCGCGCATCGAGCCTTCTTCCCAACGCGCATGCGCGTGTTACTATCGGCGCGGCGAGCGAGATTGCGACCGTGGACTTCGAGGAAGGCTCGAGCAAGATCCCCGTGGAAATGGAGGGGACCGCGCTGGGACAAGTCTCGATCATCGTGAGCCGACCCAAGTCGTTCCGACTCGCCCTCGCCTTAGCGCACGGCGCGGGTGGCAACCTGCACTCGCCGCTACTCAAAGAGCTCGCCCGCGGGCTCGCCGGGGAAGGAATCGCGGCCGCGCGGTTCAACTTTCTCTACAGCGAAAGCAAGAAAAGGACACCGGACCGCCAGCCGCAGCTCTTGGCCTGCTGGCGATCGGTCGCGGACTGGCTGAAGCGAGAGCTCAAAACCGACTTGCTCTTCCTAGGTGGCAAGTCCATGGGCGGCCGCATGGCGTCCTATCTCGCATCGGAGGGCTACCCGTGCGCGGGGCTCGTCTTCCTTGGATACCCTCTCCATCCTCCCGGAGATACCGTTCGCCTTCGCAAGGCGCACCTACCGAGCATTTCGGTACCGATGCTCTTCATCGCCGGCACGCGCGATCCCTTGAGCAGGTTCGATCTTCTGGAGGCGACTCTCGAGGAGATTGGCGAGTTGGCGTCGCTTCACGTGATCGAAGGCGGAGACCATTCCTTCAAGGTCCCCAAGGCGAGCGGGCGGAGCCCGGCGGAGATTACCGCAGAGATCCTGAGCGTCACCACGCGGTGGTTGAGCTCGGTATCCCAAAGGGTCGGTTAAAAGATGGGGTAGACCGGAGCGCTATGGATTCGCCAACTCCTTCAGTAGCGCCTCGGTTCTCCCGACCGCAACCGCGAGCCTCTCCTCCAGCTCCGCGAAGCTGAACGCATGCCCGGTGTTGACCGCTTCGATGAGCGGCACTTCGGCCTGTCGATAAGCTTCTTCGAATCGGGCGCGCCGACTCGCATCCGCGATGCGGCTGATGAGCGGCGGCGCTTGAGAAAGTAAAGTGCGCGTTTCCTTCACCAAATCCAGGAGGAGCTTTCCCTGCGCCGGGTAGTCTGGATGGTACGAAGTGCCACCGGGGTCGCCGTGACAGCTTTCGCACCGCTTCGCCAAGCCGCTCGGGGAGAGAAGCTGTGCCGCGACTTCCCCGTGGCAGGTCGTGCAGTTCGGCGAGCTCTCGTTTCCATCCTTCAACAGTTTGAAGTGCGCGCTCTTCTGAAAGGCGACGAACGGTCCGATATGACAGCCGCCACATGTCTCCGGAACGTTCTGCCAATTCACCGGGCTCGCCGGATTGCTGCTGTTCAGAACTCCCTGATGCGCCCGGAACGGCTCGAACGTCGTTGCATTGCCTCCATGACAGGCCTCGCAACCGACCTGATTGCGGCCGTGAGCCGAAAATTCCCAATCCTGTAGGTGGGACGCTTCCGGCGCGTCGGGATTGGCGACGTGACAATCACCGCAGCTACTCTGGCTCGGGATCTGAGGATGGGATAGCGTCGATAACAGTAGAAGAATGGAAGAGAACGACACCACGAGACCTCCAGTCGTGAAGAGCCGTCTGACGCGCTCCGGTCAAGGCAACACGCAATTTGACGGCCAACAGGCAACCACCGCCGTCTGACCAACTCCCGTCGGAGCAACGACCTAGTTTGACGGCCCAACAGGCGACTGCTGTTCCGTCTGACCAACTCCCGTCGGAGCAACCGCGTGATTTGACGGCCCAACAGGGCCAACAGGCTCCTTGACGGCGTGGAGGCTAACATGAACGCACGCGCCAGACAACGACCGGCCAGCGATCGCGTCGCGAGACGTCTGGGTTAGAATGACTCGCTCAACACGCGAGCCAGCGCGGTATCTTCTCAGTCGGAGTAGGAATCATGGTTGCCCATAACCCCCTCCACGGATCCGGACGAGCGGCATTACCGCATCCGGCTCTTGCCTTAGGTCGTAACGGCGAAGCGCACGTACGGGTAAGGG
>JBOGJF010000236.1:0-5367 GCA_050747785.1 Vicinamibacteria bacterium | reverse complement strand
CCATGAGTCCGTGTTGGCGAGGGAGCTCCCCGGTCGCGATGCTGGTCCAAATTGCGAGCGACTCGGTCGGATGTAAAGTCTCGAGCGTTCCCGCCGCGCCACCTTCGATGAGCCTGGCAAAGTTCGGGAGCCGTCCGGCAGCCACCGCGGGGAGCACGTAAGACAGTGAGGCTCCTTCGATGCCGATGATCGTCAGCCGGCGAGGAAGCGGATTGTCGGCGAGGGGTAGGCGCGGAACGGCCGGAGCCCGCTGCGCCGTTGGGGGGCGAAAATATAACGGTAGGACGAGCGATGCAGCGGTGGCACCGAGCACGACCGCGTAGGCGATCGCCCCGCCGCGCTTTCCAAAGGAATATCGGAAGAGACCGAGCGCGAGGAGCATTGCGGCCGCAGCGGAAAGCGTGGTGGCGGCGGCGGCCATCGACCAGATCGCCTCATGGGTGAGGTAGAGACGGTAGTAAAAAAGGTTGTGCCAGAGCAGGATGGCTCCGAGTGCCAGATCGAGCATGACCAGCCAGGTGAGCAATCGAAACGAGAACCAAGCCGGGCGAATCGGGCGCCCCCGCAGCTCTTCCACCACGAAGAGGAAGAGCCGCCAACCCAGACCGGCCGCCAGACCGTAGGTCAGGGCCACCGTGGCCCACACTCGCGCGAGCGTCAGAGGGTCGAGAGGTACCGCTGGGTTCAAGAGCAGGAGGACTTGGGTAACGAGGCAGGCAGCGAGCAACCCACCGAGCAGGCAGTTGGTGAGCGTCCTCATCACTGGCCTTCACGAGCGCGGTTCGGACCGTCCATGGACCTGCCGCAATGTACCTCGTTTTACCCGGCCTGCCGCAACTTCATGATGAGCTCTCTCATGTCGGGAGGGAGGGGCGCCTCGAAGGTGACGAGCTTGCCGCTACCCGGATGAAGAAAGCTGAGGGATGCCGCGTGCAGAGCCGGCCGGTTCATTTCCTCCAAGAGTCCCAAGATTCGAGGACCCTCGGCGTCTTTGCAAGCGCGTGAAGAGGACGGCCGCCCACCAGCGTAAACCGTATCGCCCACCACCGGGAAGCCGGCTTCGGATAGGTGAACGCGGATCTGGTGGGTTCTTCCCGTTTCGATCCGGACCGCCAGAAGCGTCGTGTGTGATAGACGCTCGATCGACGTCGCCACGGTGATCGCGGGCTTGCCGCGTGGTGAACGGCTCGAGATTCTCTTTCGATCGCGGATATCGCGGCCCAAGGGGCTTTCGATGCGGAGCGGCGAGGGAGGTCGTCCGTAGACCAGGGCTTGGTAGTGCTTTTCGACTGATCGACACGCGAACTGGCGGGCGATGGCTCGATGCGCCCGGTCGTGCTTGGCTACCACCAGCAGTCCCGATGTCCCGCGATCCAGCCGGTGCACGATCCCCGGGCGCATGACGCCTCCCACGCCGCTCAGGTTCGGGCAATGGTGCAGTAGGGCATTGACCAACGTGCCGGTCCGGTGCCCCGGCGCGGGGTGCACCACTAGAAACGGGGGTTTGTTCACGACGAGCAGGTCCTCGTCCTCGTAGACGATATCCAGGGGGATGGGTTCGGCAGGTGTTCCCGCCGGCTCGGGTGGCGGCAATTCGACCGCGACGGTCTCTCCCTCTCGGAGCGCCCGGGAAGGTCGCGCTTGCCGGTCTTCCACGCGGACCCGGCCATTCTCGATCCATCGCTTAGCCTGAGCGCGGGTGGCATCCGGTACGTGCACCGGGATCGCGCGATCGAGGCGAAGGCCCTCTTCCTCGCGGGGGACCGTCCAGCTTATGGAGCGACCGCCCGCGAACGCTGACTGGTTCATTAGCAGCCTGCTAGGCCAGTTTGCGACTCGGTTTCTTTCTCAGAGCGAAGAGAGCGAACAAGGACAGGGCCAGCATCAGTAAGGCGATGAACTGTGAGGTCGAGAGCGCTCCGTCGAACAGGAATCCCCTCGGATCGCCGCGATAGAGCTCGATGACGATACGGGCTACCGCATAGAGGCCCACGTAGGCCCAGAAGATCTGGCCGTCGAAGCGTTTCCTGGTGGAGAGCCAGAGCAGAAAACCGAAGATCAGGAACTCGGCACCCGCCTCGTAGAGTTGCGTGGGATGAAGAGCAACCCCCAGGGGGACGCCGACGATTTGATGTGCATAGTCCGACGTGAACGTGACCCCCAGAAAAGAGCTTGTCGGTTTCCCATAGCAACAGCCAGCCGCGAAGCATCCCAGCCGCCCGATGCCGTGCCCCAACGCGATGGAGGGAGCCAAGATGTCCGCCATCTTCCAAGCTGGTAACCGGTGCCTGCGGAAGTACCAGAGTGCGGTGACGATGGCTGCCAGCAGTCCGCCGTAGAAGACACCGCCGGAGCGCAGGAGACTCCACGGGTCGTGCTGCATATGCTCCCGGTTCACGATGACCAGGAGGAGCCGGGCACCAATGAGCCCGGAAATCAAGAGGTAGAGCCCGAGGTCCATCGTCATGCGTGTCTCGACGCCGATCGTCTGCGCTCGACTGGCGGCGAGCCGGAGCGCGATCAGAAATCCAACCGCGAGCAGGAATCCGTACGTGTGTAGGATGGGGTGGAACGAGCGACCCCAGAGCGTGATTTCACCGAAGTCGAAGAGTTGCGGAAACATGTTCCTGGGGTTTGGTTGGCTCTGTTGGCTCGGCGCGAATCAGGACTCGCGGGCGCTCGCCCGTGAGATGGCCTCCCGGGGCTCGCTGTGCTTGAGCGTGTCCAAGAGTAGAAGACCTACGCCGGTACAAATCGCCGCATCCGCCAGGTTGAAGGCGGGCCAATGAGAGCCGCGGTAAAAAACATCGATGAAATCGACGACGTAGCCGAGTCGCACGCGGTCGATGATATTGCCGGCCGCGCCTCCCAGCACGAAGGCGAGTCCCCAACGCGCCAGCGTCTGGTGCACGGAGGTCCTGAGGGCATAGATCGCCACCGCGGTCAGAGCGGCCATCGACAAAAGGGTCACCAGGACGGTCTTGAACGGTATGGTTCGGGCGGACAGTATTCCGAAGGCCATGCCCGTGTTGTGAACCAGCGTGATGTGAACGAGCCCCGGCACCACCGGAACGGACTGTCCTAGCATCATCTCTGAGCTGATGGCGATCTTGCTCGTTTGATCCAGGACGAGCACCGCCAGAACGATGATGGCGAAACCAACTCGAGTTTGCATGACCCCTATTCGATCCTCGCCGAAATACCTGTAAGATACAGCTGCACGGGAGGATAGCCTTTTCTCCCGTCACTCACCAGCCTAGCACTAGGTTGGATCGGATTCAAAGCGCCTAGTAACTCCGGTCAAGGCAACCGCGCAACTTGGCGGCCGACAGCGACTCGCACTTCACCAGCCTGCTAGACGACGTAAGCGCCTCCTTGCTATGCGCGCCGGCACTGACGTATATTACCAGCATCGAGTTTCATCCCTTGTGCCGTCGGGACTAACCCATCCTGCGTCCTTCCTATGTCGAGCCTGCTGAGGTTGACCGCCGATCTGCTTGGCCTACCGCCCCTCGACCACACTCTCGCATCGGACTGAAAGTACTCATGCGCCCCGTCGAGACCGCTTCGGTATCGTTTGGGAGCCGGTATCGAGTAGGCTCCAAGAACGAGCGACCGGGTATCACCGGAATCCTCACGCGCTCGAGATGACGCGGCCATGAATTTGAAGGAGCTCACCATCCTATTGGTGGACGATGTCCCCAAGGATATGACGTGGTTGGAACAGAGCATCGCTCCCCTGGGCTTCAACCTCATGAAGACCGACAACCCCCAGGACGTCATGCCTCGAGTGGAGGCGGCCCGCCCAGATCTGGTGATTCTGGATGCGCTCCTTCCCGGTATTTCCGGGTTCGATCTGTGCAAGCGGATCAAGACCCATCCACAGCTCGCCGAGACGTTGGTGGTCATCATCACTGGCGTCTACCTCAAGGAGCAGTATCGACGGGACGCCATCCAATCTTTTCAGGCGGATGGATTCGTCACCAAGCCCTGTCGCCCGGTCGAGCTGCAACGCGTGGTTTTGGGTTTGTTGGCCAAGAGGCTCGGCACGACGCCGCTCGCGCTCGGGGCAAAGCTGAAGCATCGCGACGAGGAGTCGCCCCTTATCGGGCCGGAACAAGAGACGGGCTGGTGGGGGAGGCTCTGGAGCCGGCTCACGGGTACGGGCGGCAAGAGCGTCGAAACTTCTCCGGCGCCTTCGGAAGAGGAGCGGCAAGACGCACCGCAAGAAGAGCTCGCCGGTGTCAGTGAGGGCAGCCCCGATCGAGGGTCAGCGGAAACGGGATCGAACGCGGGGCAGGACGAGATGAAACTGGCCGAGTTGCTGGCTGAGGATTCGGCCAGCGAATCCAGTCCAGCGCCCACGCAAACACCCACCGAAACGGAGGAGCCCGAGTCGACCGAAGGTACGGTTCGGCTATTGCCAGGCGAACTTCCCGTGAGCCCGTCGGGTACACGAGTCGCTCAGAGGATCGTCGAGAAGCCCGCATCGTCCCCACCGATCCCTCCCGAGCCGAGCCCCAAGGACCGGCGAGCCCCGCGGCCGGAGGCGATTCACCGTGGCGTTCCGATCTATGGGGAGGAAGATTTTCTGTTCGAGCTGCGGCGTGAAGTCGCTCGGTGCCAACGTTTTGGGAGGCCGTTGACCCTGATCCTGATCCGGGTGACCGACCTGGAGCAGATCGTGGAGATGGTGGGCTCGGGTTTCAGGCGGCAGTTGCTCTGGCACGTCGCCGAACAATCCCTGGAGACGCTTCGTCAAGTCGATCTGGCCGGGCATCTCACCTCCCATGAGCTCGTGGGCCTCATCGCCTTCGGTTCGGGACGATATGGAGGACGGCGGATCGTCTCTCGTGTACAGCGCGCCATCAAACGCCATCCTTTCAGTGTCGGCGAGGGATTGCCCGCGATCGTTCCAGCCCTGCGCTTCGGCATCGCCGCCTTCCCCAAGGAGGGAGAAGATCTCGATGCGCTGATCGCCCACGCTCGGCGCGAGCTGGCTCCTTAGACGCGGAGAGGAATCCTAGCCGGCCGCCTGGACTACCTTCGTCTTCGCGATGAGATCGTGCAAGCAACGTTGCTCGGAGCCGAAAATGAACAGCACGTCGACGAACGCGTAGAAGGGAATGCTCGACAGGATCCCATTGACGATGCCGCGCATCACGATGACGCGGTTGAAGCCGGGGTTGCCACCGTCGTCGTAGTTCACAATGCGGATCTTCATTGCCTTTTTCCCGAGAGTCTGTCCATCGCGGATCAGGATGTGGATGGTGTAGACAGCAAGGATCGCCGGCCCGATGATGAAGCCGAGCAACCCGATTGAGCCCATCCCGTCGGAGCCTCCCATGGTGCTGAGGATGAGGACGC
>JBOGJF010000235.1:0-14937 GCA_050747785.1 Vicinamibacteria bacterium | reverse complement strand
AACACCCGACGGCAGCCGCGGACCGGCGCGATGTAGCTGTCCCCGGCACCCGCCAGACACAGTATTGGCATCGCCAGCTCCGACAGGGCGCTGAGGTAGTCGAAGCCGTCCGACCCCGTCCATCGTCGCGCGAGGTTCCACCGGAACCACTGCCGGAGGATCCCCTTGGGTTCGTTCTCCGGGCCTACCCCGCAGGCTCGCCCCGGCGCGTATCCGAGCACAGTCTCGGCCACCCACCCGAAGCCCAGCATGAGGCGCCC
The DNA here is from genome assembly GCA_050747785.1 of Vicinamibacteria bacterium. GTDB lineage: Bacteria > Acidobacteriota > Vicinamibacteria > Marinacidobacterales > DATDRI01 > CBDANW01. The sequence continues at coordinate 14,677 of JBOGJF010000235.1, read as the reverse complement.
GCCGACCGTCGTGCCGGCCTCGGTTGCCTGGCTCGCGAGCATCACCAGTCCCACCACGTCCGCCCGCGCCGCCGGGACGCGCGCCAAGTGCATGAGGAACGCGAGGCCTCCGCCGCTGTGCCCGACGAGGAAGAGCCGCTGCCGGCGGGTGTGAGCCCTGACGGCCTCCAGGGCCGCAGGCACGTCGAACAGTCCGAAGTCCTCGAAGGTCGGGTTCGAGATCTTGCGCTGGCTCTCGCCGCGGCCGCGGAGCTCGAGGACCCAGCAATCGAAGCCATGCCCGGCCAGATAAGCTGCCAGTCGCCCGCAGATGCGAGCGTTCGAGAACGTCCCGTGGGTGAGCACGACCGGCACAGGCCGCGTCGTCTCGCCGGCGAACCGTGTGAGGGCGAGCTCGACACCGTCCGCCGTCGTCACGCGGTAGCGTGTGGGGGCGAGGCCGGCCGAGGCTGAGTCGGACGCGCTCAAGGTGGTCACCCGGCAACCTCCGCGACGGCTGGCTCGAGAACCGCCTCCTCCACATCCCGCCGTCCGCGGCGCGCCCGCCGCATCTCCTCGAGACGGCCGGCCGCGATGAGGCCCTGGATCATGGGAATGTAGAAGCCGCCGTCGCCGACCACCGTGATCCGTTCGTCTGTGATCGCAGCCCATTCGCGCTCGCACAGCGCTTGCCAGATCGCCGCGTGCTCGTCGATGGGGTCGACGCTGAAGAGGTGCCGGTAGAGCGCCCGGTCCACGCTGAAGCCCTGCAGCATCTGGAACAGCGTGAACAGCCGGAGATCTTCGTTCGTGTACCGATACCCTCGCTCGACCGGGAAGCCTCCCTCGTCGAGGCGTCGATAGTAGTCTTCGACGTGCGGGCAGTTCGCGTAGATCCAGCCGGGCTCGTGAGGAGAGCCGAACCACGCGGAGATGCCGGCGAACCCCCAGCCGAAGCCGTCGTAGCCGGTGATCCCGCCCTTCACGTCTCGCTCGAATGGCGTCCGGCCCAGTACTTCGTACAGGTTCCTGCCCTGCTCGCCGGCGTCGATGCGCTCCCAGTCGTACGGGGTCGCCTGCCGGTAGCCGCTCGCCTCGAGGAGCTGCCTGGCGGCGCGGTACATCTCCAGGGTGTCCTGCACGGACGGCAGCTGGTCGCGCCGGTGGCGTGCGAAGTCCGTCCGCCCGGCCACGTTGAGCGCGTAGTGGGTGATGTGGCGGACGCGGTGATGCACCAGGGTTTCCAGGTCCCGCCGCATGTGGTCGAGGGTCTGTCCGGGCCACCCGAAGATCAGGTCCACGTTGGTCCCGAGCCCCAGCGCGTGGCAGGACTCGAGCATCCGGAGGACGTGCGCCGCGTTCTGCTTGCGCCCGCTCGCTTCCAGGAGCGCGGGATCGAGCTGCTGAACGCCCAGGCTGATTCTGTTCACGCCAGCCTCTCGCATTGCCTCGAGCTTCGCCTGCGTGAAGAGCTGGGCGACGCCCTCGACCGTGACCTCCTGGGAAGGCGCCGCGCGCGGAAGCAGGCGCCTCACGATGGCCAGGAGCTCGGAGTACTGCTGGGGCCGGTAGAGGTTCGTCGTGCCCCCGCCGAAGTAGATCGCCGCGACGTCCGTGTCGTCGAACCACCCTTGGTACAGCTCGGCTTCCTTGGCCAGGTACCGGAGGTACGTCATCAACTGATCGGGACTCCGGTAGACCTCGCTGGGGAAGAGGCAGAACCCGCAGCGATCCGGCGTCGTCGGGAGGCAGAACGGCGTGCCGACGTATGCGATGAGACCTCGCGGCGCACCCGCGCCGGGCCGGTTTCGCTTGCGGACGAGATCCGCGACGGGCACCTCGCGCTCCAGCCAGAACATCGGCGAGGGGTGACCATGCAGCACCCGGTTGGCGTGGCGGCGGGGCAACTCTTTGTCGATCCGCTCATGGACGCGTTGCACTTGGTCGTTCATCATTCCCCCTCCGAGCCGACGATGCGCTTCCTTGGCTCCGGGAACCCTTGGGCGAGGCCACCCAGCCGTGCTTCCCCGGCTCTTGACCCCCGGCTACGTTTTGCTCTCAGGGCCCGAAGCGCGGCATTCTGAGCCGCGCGGGACTGCCAAGGGGAGGCAAGTCCTTTGCCAGACCGCCACGCAAGCGCCCGCTCCCGGCCGAGCGGATCGTCAAGTCCTGGATTTCTCGGGCGAGCCGCAGATATCAGGACGCCAGGACCGTGACCGCCACCGCGAGGCGGGGGGCGAGTCGACCGCTGCAGAATACCGCAGCGCCGCTGCAGAACGCCACGCCCGCCCGCCGCGCGGCAGCACCGCCGGACCCGGTCAAGCATCGCCGCCTCGGCATCGGGCTTGGGAACGAGGCGAGGGCAGTGCGAGGTCGCCGCGCCGCTCAGCTCACAGCAGCCGTCTTCCTCCGCGGGGCGCGTAGCCTCGCTACCAAGCACTCAGCGACGATGTTCGACATGCTCTGATGCGATTCGTCGGCTGCCTTTTTCAGATCCTCGTATACGGGCTCAGGCAAGCGGAGCTTGGTCTGAACTGTCTTGACGCCTGCCGGCCGCCCTCTCTTTTGCCCCAGAACCTTCATGACCGTCGAGTACAGCTGATCGAGACGCTTCTTGTCGCCGGCGGTAATCGCAACGCGTAGCTCGAAACCGACCTGGCCGTCAGCCGTCCGATAGAGCTTCACCGGCCCACACCCGGGGTATAGCTCGTTGACGACCTTCGAGACCTCTGTCTCTCGCGCCTTGAGCTCTGGATCCGAGACGATTTCGACGAACGTGACCTTGCGATTTTTCATGATCCGCCCTCCTCGAGCTCGATCAGAAACGAGTCGGAGTCGAACGCCAGGACAAAGACCGCGTCCTGGTTCAGCTCCTCGCCCATCCGAGTGACGAACGCTTCGATTCGATCTCGGCGAGCGAGAAAGTCTTCCCGGCTGTCGCAGGCTGACACGACGAGGGTTTGCCCCGCTTCGTAGAGAATCTTTCCGCCAACGATGTTCGTGCCTGGTGCCGGCACCGCGGTCGCACCCCCGAAGCACTCGGTCAGTTCCTGCTGCGCGAGCGTCACCCAGCGCTGTACCTCGCTCCCGCTCAGTTCGCGCCCGCGTCTATCGAGGAAGGGGACCGGTACTGCCACCAGGTACCGCTTGTCACGCCTTATGGGCCCCGCAGCCATTTTATGGTACCTGGTACCGAGTATACGCGCCTGGGGCCAAGGAAGTCAAAATCGGACGAGGTGATCACGATGCGAGGGCGGGTGGGTTGCACGGTTCTTGGGGCTGCCCGGCACGCCGCGGGTCGATGGTCGAGAGTTCCGCGCTCTCGGCGAGGCTCGGCTACTCGCCGGGGGGGGGAGCGCCGCGCCGCGCAACATCCCGAGCGGCGGCAGGCCTCGGACCTCACTTCCCTCTTGGCGCGGTGGCCCAGACTGGTCTAGCCTGCTGGCAGCGTGCTCCAGTTTCGCCGGCAGGTTGGAGCTACCCACAGTACGCGTTCTCCCGCGGGGCTCGGAGTAGGTGTTTGAACTTCTTGGCCATCTGGCGCCGCCCTCGTCTCGGCGCGATGGAGTGGGGCCCTATTGCGGCGCGCCTTCATCCCGGCGCCCCACAGCTACTGGATCGGTGGTGAGGAATGGCCTTTAGATTCTCGGGCCACGAGACCTTTCCATGCCGCTACCCGTGGCTCCCGAAGGCGTACGTTGCGCTCACCGCTGATCCCCGGGTCTTCGCCGACGAAGATCGCGCGATGATTTCGCTCGGGGTTGGGAAGAACATGGTGCGCGCGATTCGCTTCTGGACCCTAGTTGCAGGCCTCGCGGAACTCGCGGCGGATGGAAGTTACGGAGTTGCCCCATTTGGTCAGGCGGTGTTCGGGAAGGAAGGCTTCGATCCATTCCTCGAGGACGTCAGGACGCTATGGCTGATCCATTGGCGGCTCGCAACGAACGTGGACGAACCGCTGTTCGCCTGGGATTACCTCCTAAACCGCTGGCAGCAGCCGGAGATCAGTCGCGCCGCGGTGCTGCGCGTCTTTCAACAGGAAGCCGAGCGGTTGGAGCGCAAACTGTCACGGGTGACCTTGGAGCAGCACTTCGATACGTTTCTCCACAGCTACGTGCCAACGCGCAGCCGCAAAGGCGACATACAGGAGGACAACCTCGACTGCCCGCTCGTGGAACTCGAGCTGATCCAGAAAGTCGGGGAGCGGAGGGTCGACAAGGCAGGGAGGCGAGAGCCGATCTATGCCTTCCGTCGAGAGCCGAAGGCAGACATTACGCCGGAACTATTCGTGTACTGCATCGATGATTTCTGGAGGGACCGACGCCGCACGGAGCAAACGCTGACGTTCCGCGACCTGGCGGTCGCGCATGGCAGCCCGGGTCAAGTTTTCAAGCTGCCAGAGTCCGACATCCGAGAACGGCTGGAGCGGTTGGAAACGGATTCTGATGGTGCATTCCGCTACCGGGAGTCAGCCGCCACCCAACAAGTTATGCGAACCGGCGAGAGAGATAAAGACTTCCTCTCGCCGGTTTATCGATCAGCGGTAGGCCCATGAGTGCCACGCGCATCGCTGACGTTCTCCGCGTTCGCAACCGCTTCATGCGTTCGATCCATCTCGAGCGCGATTTTGGGGACGGAGCGATCCGCGACTACATAGTTACGCCGCAAGCGAAGGCGATGCTTGAGCGGCTCGTTCTGGGGCTTGCATTCCACTCCCATCAGCGTGCTTGGCGCATCACCGGCGACTATGGGACGGGGAAGTCTTCGTTCGCGCTGGCTCTCGCACACTTGCTGACCAATCGACGCCAGCATTTACCGCTGGCGCTGCGGCAGGTGGTCGATTTCCGTCTTCTCGGTACGGGGCGCCCGCAGCTCGTCCCGGTGCTGGTGACCGGCTCGCGTGAGCCGATCGGCGTCGCACTGCTGCGATCCCTACAGCGCGCCTTGGAGGGCTTCCCGAGCCGAGGGAAACGGTCGCGCGTCGTCGGAAAGCTGCGGTTCCTGGTCAGTGCCGCCACGCGGCCAGTCTCCGACGCGGTTGTCATCGATCTCTTGGTCGAAGCAAATGCATACGTCTGTGGGACGGGGAAGGGGACGGGGCTACTGGTCGTACTCGACGAACTCGGCAAGTTCCTTGAGTTCGCCGCGCTCCACCCGGATCGCCAGGATGTCTTTCTCCTTCAGAGCCTGGCTGAGGCGGCGGCACGCAGTGCGAAACATCCTCTCCTCGTTGTCGGTCTTCTACACCAGGGCTTTAACGCCTACGCCGAACAGCTTTCCCAGACCGTACAGAAGGAATGGGAGAAGGTCGCTGGCCGCTTCGAGGAACTGCTGTTCAACCAGCCACTCGAGCAGACTGCTGGCTTGGTTGCCAATGCGTTAAACGTCCGTACGGAGAGGCTGCCAAGGCACCTCGGCGCGGAAGCTAAGCGCGATATGGCGCGGACCTTAGAACTAGGCTGGTACGGCCCGGCCGCCACACAGCGTGTTCTGCTAGAAACGGCTGCCCAGCTCTATCCTCTGCATCCCACGGTCCTCCCCCTGCTCGTCCGGCTGTTCAGCCGGTTTGGCCAGAATGAGCGGTCGCTCTTCAGCTTCCTCCTTTCGGACGAGCCCTTCGCTCTCCAAGACTTTTCGCAGCAGTCGCTGAATGCCGCTAGCTTCTATCGTCTCCACCACCTCTACGACTATGCGCGCGCCGCCTTCGGATCCAGGCTCAGCGTGCAAAGCTACCGGAGTCACTGGAACCAGATCGAATCCGTCGTCGAGAGTTTCCCGCGGGGGCAGCTGGGCGAGCTCCAGATCCTCAAGACGGTCGCGCTGCTGAATCTTGTGGACGTGCCGAGCTTACTCGCGACAGAGGACGCCTTGGCAACAGCAGTCGGGAGCGAGGCGGGGATGAACGTGCGTCACCTCAGCGAGGCGCTGCGTCACCTCCGGCGGGACAAGCACGTGCTGCACCATCGGGGTGCAGCAGGCGGGTACTGCCTGTGGCCACATACCAGCGTGAACCTCGAGAACGCGTACCAGGAGGCATGCCGGGTCATCGGCGCGCTTGAGCGCATCTCCGCACTCATCCAGGAAAGCCTGGGATCACGGCCGCTGGTCGCGCGGCGGCACTACATCGAGACAGGCAACCTTCGTCACTTCAACGTGTCCTACACTCCAGTAGCTGATCTCGCCGCATTTTTACGGGAAGAGCCACGGACCGCAGACGGCCGCATTGTCGTACCGCTCTGCGAGACGGAAGAGGAACGCCAGCAGTCAGTCGCTCTCGCGCAGTCAGCCGCGCTGAGAGAACGTCCCGACATCCTCGTGGCGATCCCAAAGCCCCTCGGCGCCCTTGTGGGCCTCGTCCAGGAGTGCCAGCGGTGGCAGTGGATCTCTCAGAATGTTCCCGAGCTCAACAACGATAGTTACGCTGCCGAGGAAGTGTCACGCCAGATGGCCGCGTCACGCCAGATACTCGAGAAGCGAATCCGCAGCTACGTCGAGCTACGGCAGTTCACCGAGACCATGGAATTGCAGTGGTTCCACCAGGGGCGCTCGCTTCCTGTCAGTAGTGGACGCGAGCTTCTCGCCATGCTGTCGCGGATCTGCGATGACACGTACGACCGCGCCCCACGGATCCGCAACGAACTCGTCAACCGGCACGTCCTGAGCTCCGCCGCTGCAGCGGCGCGGATGCGCTTGATCGAGCGCATCCTCAAGTTCCCGACGCAGCCGCTGCTGGGGATGGAGCCCACGAAGAAACCGCCAGAGATGTCGATGTACCTCTCGGTGCTTAAACAGGCGGGCTTGCACCGGGAAGCCGACGGCGGCTGGGCGATCGTGGAGCCGCCGTCTAACAGAGACCCCTGCTGCCTCCGGCCCGTCTTCCAGCGCATCCTCGAACTCCTCGAAGAAACGCCGGACAGCCGCGTCCGCGTCTCGGAGCTGTTCGCGGATTTGAGGCGGCGCCCCTATGGTGTCCGCGATGGTCTAGTGCCACTGCTACTAGCCGTCTTCGCGGTTGTGCACGAACAGAACCTCGCCTTCTACGAGAACGGCGCGTTCCTGCGCCACCTCTCGGGCGAGGAATTCCTCCGCCTCATCAAAGTCCCGGAGTCGTTCGAGGTGCAGTACTGCCGGATCGCCGGCGTGCGCGCCGTGGTCTTCGAGAAGCTGCTGAAGCTTCTGCACCCCGGGGAATCTCCCCCGCGCAGGCCCGACATCCTGGACGTGGTGCGTCCCCTCTGCCAGTTCGCCGCCCAGCTCCCGGCCTTCACCCACCGGACGCGGACGCTCTCCGCGGAGGCGGCATCCGTCCGCGAAGCCCTCCTCCATGCCGAGGAGCCGGCGGCGCTTCTCTTCAAACAGCTTCCCACAGCATGCGGCTTCCAGGAATTCGAGAGTGGCCGCGCTCCGAGTGGCCCGGAGGTACGACGCTTCGTCGAGATGCTTAAGCGCGCGCTTGCAGATCTGAAGGCCGCGTACCCAGACTTGCTTGGCCGCATGGAGGCAGCATTGGCCGCCGCCTTCGACCGCCCCGGCACGTTTGAGGCCGTGCGCGGCGCCCTGTCGGAGGTTGCCGCCAAGCTCCTGGTCGCAGTAGCGGACCCAGGACTGAAGGCCTTCTGCTTCCGCCTTGCTGACACCACGCTGCCGGAGGCTGCCTGGGTTGAATCGCTGGGGAGCCTCCTATGCGCAAAGCCTCCATCCAAATGGGTCGATGCCGATGCGGACGCCTTTCAGGAGGAGCTTAAGCGCTTCGCCCGCCAGTTCCAAAGAGTGGAGGCGATGACTTTCGACGCCGTCAAGGACAAGGAGCGATCCGCGATCCGTGTCGCGGTGACCCGGCAGGATGGTGTCGAGGTGGACCACGTGCTTTACGTCGGAGCTGAAGAAGAGGCCCAGGCGGCGGAGATTGAGACCGTTATTGGCGGGATCCTTCAAAAGACGAACCGCGTGGGCCTCGTTGCTGCCTCGCGCGCACTCGGGAAGGCATTGTCTGGTGTGAAGGATTCTGTGAAGCATGGCGCGTCCCGAGCAGCGCCGGAGGGGAGAGAAATACCATGACCGAGAAGCCGGTCCGCCACATCCTCAGCCTCTCCGGGGGGAAGGACAGCGCCGCGCTCGCAATCTACATGCGCGATCGTGTGGCGGAGATGGAGTACATCTTCCACGACACGGACAAGGAGCTGCCAGAAACGATGCAGTATCTGGCGCGCCTGGAAGCGCTGTTGGGCAAGAAGATCACGAAGACCACGCCCGACCACAGCTTTGACCACTGGCTCAAAGTCTACGGGGGAATGATTCCGTCCAACCACCGGCGGTGGTGCACGAGGATGCTCAAGTTGAAGCCCTTTGAGGAGTACATCGGCGACGACCCGGTGATCAACTACGTAGGCCTGCGCGCTGACGAGGATCGCGAGGGCTACATCAGCCACAAGCCGAACATCACGACCGTCTACCCATTTCGTGAAGCCGGTCTGGTGCGCCGCGACATCATCCGCATCCTCGAGGAGAACGGCCTCGGGTTGCCGCAGTATATGGAGTGGGGGCGCACCCGTTCGGGCTGCTACTTTTGCTTCTATCAGCAGAAGATCGAATGGGTGCGGCTGAAGGAGCGGTACCCGGACTTGTTCGAACAGGCGAAGCAGTACGAATACGCAAACAAACTCAACGGCGACCCGTTCTACTGGAGCGGCAACGAGTCGTTGGCCGAATTGGAGAAGCCCGAACGGATGGAGGAGATCAAGCGCAACTGGGAGAAGTCACAGCGGAAGGCGAAGGAGTCCCCCTCGGGGAGCAAGTTGCTGTTGCACATTCTCGGAGAGTCCGACGAAGACGCGGACGGTGAGAAGGACGGGTGTTTGATTTGCCATGTCTAGCGCTTCCTCCCGACGCCTCGTGACCAAAGCGCAGCGGCCGGGCACATGCACGAGACGGCTCGAGAGGTAGGTGAGACCATGGCACTCAGCCAGGGCGCGAAATGGGTCCGCTTCCTCCGGCAGTACGGTCCCGTCCCGCGCAACGACAACATGTACGACGAGCACATCCGGCGGTCCGCGCAGAGGGCCGGCGTCCGTCCGATCGCCTTCACGCATCCACTGGAGGAGGAGATTCTCTCCCTCTTCCGTGCGGGGGCCGCTCGTCCCTCCTCAGTTGTCCTCACTGGAACTGCGGGGGACGGCAAGACCCACCTGTGCCGCAAGATCTGGTCTGAAATCGGCGGCGACGAGGACGAATGGAACTCGGACGACATCTACTACCGACGGTCAGCGACCATCGGAGGCAGGCCGATCACCGTTCACGTCATCCGCGACCTCACGGCGCTGCCGCGGCAGGACAGCCGGGGCGGTTACGCAGACAAGGACCAGCTACTGCTGCTGTTTTGTCGCACGCTACTCCATCCCGCAGCGGACGACGTTTTCCTTATTGCGGCGAACGACGGCCAGCTGATCGAGCCGTGGCAGCGCCTGCCTGCTACCGACGAGGTGGGGAAGGTCCGGCAGCTATTCGAGTCACTCCTGGTTGAAGATCGCCGGGAGAGCGAAGGGACACCGCTCAAGTTCTTCAACCTGAGCCGGGTGCCTTGCGTCAGTCTGTTCGACCTCGCGCTAGAGGCGTTCCTTTCCCATGAGGGCTGGCACGAGTGCGACAAGGAGGCGGGAGGAGACGGCGAATTCTTCGGTCCACGCTGTCCGATTCGACGCAACTACGAGCTGCTCCAGACACCGCTGGTGAAGACCCGTCTACGGGCCCTGTTCGAACTCTGCGACTGCAACGACTTGCACACCCCGATACGCCGCATCCTGCTCCTCCTTGCCAATGCAGTCCTCGGTCACCCCGAGGTGAAGGACCGGCTCATGCAGGCCGCAGACGTTCTCGGTATCATCCAGAAAGGGACCGCAGCCAAAGGGAGTCTGTTCACCAACATTTTCGGCGGGAACCTGTCGGATACTCGCCGGGAGTCACTGGAGGTGTTCGATTACCTGAACCGGTTCCGGATCGGTCACGAAACCTCCAACCGCATCGACAACATCCTCATCTTCGGGGAGGCGGACGAAAACCTGCGGCCCTACTTCGACGCCCTGCTCGGGGTAGATCCCTTCTACGGTGCGGATCCGAGCTACTACGCCGCGCAGCAGGCGTACATCGAAGGTGCAGAGGGAGACGAGGCTGGTGCTCGCGCCTTCCTCGATCTCCTCGTCAGCCAGCGCCGGAGGCTCTTCTTCACGATTCCCGAACCGCAGGAGCGCGAACTGGCCCTCTGGGAATTGACCGTCTTCAAGTACGCTGGCGAATACCTTTCTCGCGTCCTGCGGATCCTGAAGACCGGGGGCAAGGTGGAGCGCTCCATCCTCGCCCGGCTCGTGCGCGGACTCAACCGCGTCTTCGTGGGAATGCTAGTCACCACGGACCGGGAGCTCCTACTCGCGACAAGTTTCTCCTTCTCCAGCTCCAAGGTTAGCCAGATCCTCGAAGATCGCATTCCAGTGACCCCCAGACTTTCCGAGCGCGTCGAATTCACCCTCGACGGAGAGAAGCCAGCCGTCGTCATCCAGCTCAGCAGCACGATTCGCTGCGGGCTGCCCCTAAACTTGACCCGGTACGAGTTCCTCAGCCGGGTTGCCGAAGGTGCGCTTCCGGGGAGTTTCTCTCGGGAGTGTTACGAGGATCTGCTGGCTTTTAAGAGCAAGCTCCTGGCCTGTCTGGCGGAGCGTCGCCAAATCGAGGGCGTGGGGGAGGCTGGGATGCTGACGTTCCGCCTCATGAACCTGGACGCGTCGGGTAACCCGGCGGATGAGATCGTCGAGGTCAGTAGCCATGGTTGATCCGACATTGCTCGTTCCCGCGCCTCACCTGAACGACCACCCCGACAATGAGATGTGGCTTGATGAGCAGATCTGGGGCCACCGTCTGTGGGATTCCCAGAGTCCGTGGCTCCTCTTCCTTGAGTTTCTGAATATCGCCGAGGCGTGCCAGCGCGACGGCCGTCTGCTCGACGAGCGAGGGACTTATTACCCGCTACATTTCGTGCCTTACCAGCGAATGTTCCTGCGCAACATCCTCTTCAACAACGAGGGACTATTCCACATTAGCGAGCGCTTTCCCGACAGCGCCTCTGCCTGGTCCCACTGGCTGGGTTGGATGGCTGAGCACGCGAAGGCCGTCACGTTGCGCGACTTCTCCTACCTGCAGAGCCGGTTCCCGTCGTTCCAGCAGTTCGCCTCTCTTGTCGCTATGCTCCGGGGCTCCGCTGTAGAGAACGACACGAACAGGAGATGGAGTTCCCGGTTCGTTTTTCCCTTTGGACCGAACGCGCTGTACGAGGACTTGAACGTCACGCCGGCTGGCTCCGTCGCTCGCGAATACATCAACTTCGGCCGCACAGGCGAGCTGCTCTACATGATGCTGTGCCGCTCGACGGGGGCCGACGAGCTGCGCCCGCACCTTGCCAGTGTGCTCGCTGGGAAGAATCAATGGAACGCAGTGCTCGACCGGTTCCAGCCGGAAGTGCAGGAGGATCGCCATACGCGGGGGAAGAGCTACCTTCCCTACCGTGGGCATCACCGATTCGACCGACTCGCTGAGGATTGGCTACGAATCCTCGAACTGCGCCTTCCCGGATTCGATGCGTTCCCGCACCTTGTGACGCTTGGCGCCCTCCACGTCATGCTTTACCAGCTCCACGTCGCGTCGGAGTGGGGCGGAGAGAACCGGCCCGTTCACTTCATCTGCGAGGTCGTCGCTCCGAAGAAAACGCTCGTCCGGGAACTCTCGGCCCTGAACTACCAAGAGAACACGCAACTGCCGCAGTTCGCGGTCGAGGCCTATGTCAACCGCATTGAGGAGTCGGAGGACTGGCGCCGAGCCGTCACGCAACCCGGGGCGTTCGAAACATGCCGGCAGCTCCTGCAGACGCAGGTGCGCTGGCCGAGGGAGCCGGAAGACGCGGAAGGAATCAGCGATCCCATGAATCTCATGGGAGAGTTGCGTCGGAGGGCGCTGTCCCGCCACCGCCGGCACGTTGCAAACATCCATCGCAACTACGGGCGGGACGTGGGACTCGTGTCAAAACGGGGCACGAATAAGCTCCGGTACGCGCCGACAGACACTCTCCTCAGGGCCCTGATCCTCGCCAACGTCGCGCAGCGCATGGAGTACAAGGGGTTCCTGTCACACTTGTTCTCCCGATACGGGCTCGTGTTCGGGGAGCGGGAGGCTGGGCGGGTACTCGACAGCGAGGAGTTTGACAAGAAGGCGTTCCAGGCTAACGCAGAGCGCCTCGAGCAGCGCCTCGGTAGCCTCGGCATGCTGCGCCGGCTCTCGGATGCCTGCGCCTACGTCCAGAACCCCTTCAGCCGGGCTGCATGATGGATGTCTCCGAGTTTATCGGGAGGATCGTTTCCCTCCATCTGCGGAACGAACTCGCCGGGGACCGTGGTCCTCATGCCGAGGGCACGGCCCGGTACATCATCGATTGCCTGAACGCGGACCAGACGGCAGCGATTGCGAAGTGCATCCTCAATGACCACGCGCTGTCGGCGCAAATCGACCTGAAGCTGCCGGCGCCCTTTCTCGCAACGTTCGGACTACCAGCCGATGTGCTGACCACGAATCCGGCCACCTATTACCGCAATGCTGCGAGGGCCAAGCCCGTGCTCCTCGTGGCCAACACTGGTGACGAGGAAGAGCAGTCGCTGAAGGAGTTCACGCGGCTTGGCGCCCCGGAGATCCAGGATCACCCCGAACTCTGGGTCCAGGTCGCTACAAATGGCCTCAGTCTCTCCCCGGACCACGCCAAGTGGTGGGAGAAGGCCCTCAGCGGCTTGCTGGATCTGCGCCTCTTTTCCCTGGACCGCCTTGGGGCGTACGTGCTCAGAACCCGAGAGGCGATGCAGAGCGAGGGTCTCTCGCTCCTCCTCGCGTTGGGGACGGCCCTTCCGGCGTTGCGATTTCCGAAGGACACGGTTCTCTGGACCCGTGTCAAGGAGAAGTCCCGCGGGCACGCGTCAGCCTGGAAGGCCCAGTACGGGGCGGTGGCCAAGAACCGCGCCTGCTACCTCCTCAAGCAGACGCCAGCGCAGATCCTCCTGAGTGATGAGGACCTACAGGTCTCCTTCGAGAATACGAAAGATGTCGTTCCCGAAGCGCTGCACGAAAGGGTTCTGGCTTTTCTTCGCTCACCAAGCGGGTGGAACGCAGCTGCCGCCGACCTGGCGGAATGCGAGTGGGAGCTTGTCAAGCCGCTGTTCGACGGTCTCAAGCGTGAGAAGTTCAACCTTGGGCGCGAGACGCAAGCGTTCTACGAGGAGCGTGAACCCGACCTGCTCAGCGACGACGAGCGCGAGTACCTTCGGCGCCTGGCTGATCGATCTACTACGGAGCCGTCGGAGGAGGACACGTCCTTCTACGAAGCGCACCGCAACGAACTGAAGGAGGAGCGTAAACTTAAGTCGGCCTGGGACCGCTTCGTCTTTGGGAAACCGCGGGAGACGGAGGATTTCCTTGCCGGACTGGCGGCGTGCCTGGAGCCATTGTTCAACCAGGAAACGGCTGGCATCAGGCGCAGGCTTCGCGTCCGCTGTGACCGCGCGACGAAAAGGGATCTTCGGGACCTCAACGTCGACGCCGGCCTCTACTTCGCCCGTCGATACGCCGGACTCAAGACTCTGCTCGGAGATCGAGTTTCTTGGAACGTCGGGCAACTGTTCTCCTACCCGGACCTCGTCGCTAATTGGAGCGCTTCCAGCAGGACCCCCCTAAACCGCTCCACGGCCCGCGCGGCGCTCCAGCTCAAGTTCCTCCTGGAAGTGGAGGTGGAACTGACGATGAGCGGAATGCAAACGTACTCCACGCAATTGATCTGGAAGTTCAACCCGAACACGGTGGTAAGCCAGTTTTACGACGAGTGGTCCCGCCTCGCGGAACACCCGCTCGTGTTCTGCCGCGCCAAGCGCGAGCTGATCAGCGCGAAGGGCCGGTTCCAGACTGTCGATCTCGCCAACGTGCGAACGTTCGTGCCGGCGTACGACCGGGACCGCGGATCGTTTGTCCCCGTCTACCGGCCGGCCAACGACCTTGCGATCGCCTGGATACGTAACCTGCAGGAGGCGAAGGCGCAGGGACTCATCACTTCCGACGTGGCGGCTGAGCTCAATGCAAGGTTCAGTGCCTTCCAGTCGGCGTACACCGCCGCGATCCGTGGGTTCTGTGGGGATGGGGTGGCGCATGCAAGCATCGGCGAGCAGCTCGCAGCCTATACCTCCCTCCTCGATGCGATCTGCCGGCGTGCCAAGGGCGACCGCAACCGGGACCTTCTACTGCGTCCGCTCTTGCTGGTCGGCACCGTCCCTATCGAGGACGGTCCGCCGGCCGCGGTCGTTCCTCCCTGGAACCCCCTGCGACTGGCAGCGATGCAGCGGAAGGCCTACCGAGTAGCGGGGTTGGTGCAGCACCTGCTCACCACTGAGGAAGTCTTTTTCGGCGACACGCGCCTCTTCTTCAAGGACTTGGAGCGGGAATTGGCCCACCCGTTCTATCCCGAACTTGTCGTGGGCTGGATCGAGCAGAAGCCGGAGCTGCTGGCAGTCAGTGACGTGCTCCAAGACTACAGCCTTCACGAGTCGCCCACGATTGGCGAGGACGCTGGGGATGACACGAACGAGAGCCCGGCCGAAGGGAGTACCTGCGTCCTCGATCTAGTCCA
>JBOGJF010000234.1:0-2854 GCA_050747785.1 Vicinamibacteria bacterium | reverse complement strand
TTCTCCCCCGGAATCGGGTTACAGCACTTCGCTCGAAACACGAGCAAATCGTTCACGCCCTTCACCAAGATCTTGTCCTCAGGGGAACGCAGCGCTCGACGAACCACCTGAACCAGACTGGCCTTCTCGCCTTCGGCGGGAGCCATCTTTTCCGCGGGGACGAACCGAGTGATCACCTGGCGAGGGGAGACCTTTCCGTAGCCGATCGCCGCAAAGAGGTCATCAGCCTTGCCGCTACCGTAATCCTTGAGGACCTCGGGGAAGCGATCCGACTCGATGATGCTCTTCAACGTCAGTCCGAAGCGGCGGGATTCTTTTTCCAAGAACTTCCTACCGATCTCAATGCTGCGTTTCTTCTCGCTGGTGTTGATGTGCGTTTTGATCTTGCTGCGCGCCCGGGATGTAACGACCAGGGACAACCAATCCCGGCTCGGTTGGTGTCCGGTCGAGGTGATGATCTCCACGATATCGCCGTTCTTGAGGTGGTATCGCAGCGGAACCAGCTTGCCGTTGATTCTGGCGCCCACGCATTGGTGACCGATATCGGTATGGATGGCGTAGGCGAAATCGATGGGCGTCGCCCCGCGGGGGAACGACTTCACGGCACCCTTGGGGGTGAAGCAGTAGACCTCCTCGGGATAGAGGTCGATCTTGAGGCTGTTCAAGAACTCGTGAGGATCTTTGACCTCTCTCTGCCACTCGATGATTTGACGCAACCAGGCGAAGTTGCGAACGTCGTTCTCCTCCAGGGGCCGCCCCTCTTTGTACTTCCAATGGGCGGCGATGCCTTGCTCGGCGATTTGATGCATCTCCGGCGTGCGGATCTGAATCTCGAAGGGTACGCCGGAAGCAGGGATGACGCTGGTATGGAGGGAGCGGTATCCGTTCGGGCGAGGCATCGCGATGAAGTCCTTGATCCTCCCCGGTACCGGTCGCCAAGTGTTGTGGATGATGCCGAGGGCTCCATAGCAGTTCCGAACCGAGTCGGTCATGACGCGGAGGGCCACGAGGTCGTAGACCTGATCCAGCTCGATTCCCTGGCGCTTCATCTTCTGATAGATGCTATAGGTACGCTTGATACGGCCCGTGACCTCGGCGGGGATCCCGTTCTCGGTCAGTTTCTCCTCCAGGATTCCTTTGATCTCGGCGATGAAGGCCTCCGTCTTTTTTCGCTTCGATTCCACGCGCTCCACCAACGCGGCATGCGCTTCCGGCTCGATGAACCGGAAACAAAGATCCTCCAACTCGCTGCGAATGCGTCCCATTCCCAACCGGCCAGCGAGCGGCGCGTAGATCTCGAGCGTCTCGTCCGAGATGCGGCGGCGGCGATCCTCGGAAAGATGTTGCAGGGTGCGCATGTTGTGAAGTCGGTCGGCGAGCTTGATGAGGATGATGCGGACGTCGTCGATCATGGCCATCAAGATTTTCCGGAAGTTCTCCGCTTGATGTTCCTCGGTCGAGGAAAAGCGAATCTTGCTGATTTTGGTGAGGCCGTCGATGAGATGGGCGACCTCATGACCGAAGTGGTCCTCGAGGTTCTCGAGTGTCGTGAGGGTGTCCTCGACGACGTCATGGAGTAGCCCACAGGCGACGCACACCACGTCCAGCTTCATGTCCGCCAGGATGTCGGCCACGGCCAGGGGATGTACGAGATAGGGCTCGCCCGACATACGGACTTGGTCACGATGCTCGCGGGCCGAGAACACGTACGCGCGGCGAAGGAGATCGAGGTCACCCTCGGGCTGGTACGCACGCACCTTCTCGAAAATGTCCTCGAACCGGATCATGGCCATGGTGGGGGCAAACTCCTCGCCCGCAAGGGCTTTTGATTCTCCATCATAGAATGACCAGGGCAAGCGATCAACCTGGCGGCGTGGCATCTCCCCCCGCTATCGCGCTGATGTGGGCGATGTTACGCTGCGAGACGCTTTCTTGACTTGGGCAATTCCACGTAATATAATACGCCCCGTTTTCGTAAGGTGATGAGAATAAGGGGGATACAGTAATGAAGAGCCATCACGGCGTCGCCGCAGCAATCATTGCAGTCACTGCTCTCGCGTTGGGTGCATGCACCGATCAGATAAACATGCTGAAGGCGCGGCGAGCATTCCAGGACGCCAACGCTCAATACACCAACAAAGAGTACGAAGTGGCCATCCACGAGTATGAACGGGTGCTCGAGCTCGATCCGAACGGGGATCCCCGGGTCATCATTCCCACCCATTTCTATCTCGGGAGCTCTCATCACCTCCTCTTCCGCCCGACCAGCAAAGAGCCCGATAACCTCGCTCATATGGATGAAGCGATCGAGCACTATACGATCGCGCTCGAGCAGGCCCAGCCCGGAGACCCCACCCGTCAGTACGCGCTGGAGCAGCTTGCCGCGATCTACCGTGACGTGAAGAACGACTTCCCGACTGCCGAGAAGTACTACCTGGAGCTCATCGCAATGGCGCCGGATAGCCCCGAGAGGTACTACACGCTGGGCGACCTGTACGAGCGCTTCCACGAGCCCGAGCGCCTGCCGCTTCTCGACAAGGCCATCGAGGCCTACCAGCGGCCGGTGTCGATGAATCCACAGGATCCGGTGGCCTACCGCCACGTCGCTGCGGTTCTCAACCGTTATGGCCGCTTCGACGAGACGATCCAATGGCTTCAAATGGCAAAAGAGGCGCGGACCACGGACGCCGAGGGTTACTACCTGATTGCCACTCACTACTGGGACAAGGTCTATCGGGATCCCGACCTCACCACCGATCAGAGACGCGAATTCACCGCCTTGGGCATCGACGAGCTGGATGCCGCCCTGGAGATCAACCCAGAGTACGTCGATGCCCTGGTCTACAAGGGGTTG
>JBOGJF010000233.1:0-12125 GCA_050747785.1 Vicinamibacteria bacterium | reverse complement strand
CCCATCCACACGCCCTCCCGCGGGTTCCATTGCCGCCGGCGATGAAGAAGGTAAAACCGCCCTGGACCTAACCGATCGTTCAGGGCTTGGATTCCCTCCCTCGCCGCGTTCAAGGTCGCCTCGTCTTCCGGCAACTCAGGCTCGGGACCGTCGGTGAAGTCGCTCAGAATCGCGAAGTGGATTCGCGGATCGAGGTTCCCGAGCGCCAGCACCTCGAGGTGCTCGATCCGCTCCCGAGCGTCCACAACACTCGTCAGAAGCGTAGGGACAACGACCAATGTGCGCGCGCCTTCGGGAATTCCATCGAGATAATCGAATCGCACCAAGCGCCGCGGTTTGGCGACATGTGCCGCCATGCGTTGAGTGAAGGCGATCGCCACCTCACTCGCGGGGATCAGAAGAGCGAGCACGGCAACCGCTTGCGCCCATGGCGAGCCGCCCATTTCGCGAACGTACGCGAGGCCAAGCCCGCAGAGCATCGTCGTCGCGACGGACACCCATCCGAGGTAGGCGGACGTCGCATGGGCGAAAACGAAGCGCCGCAGGCGTCCCCCAAGGCTCGGGCGATAGGCTAGGTCGGTCTCCAAGTCACGGCGTCCCTTACCGATGAGGTGATACCCCACGTGCGTGCTTCCATCGATCGCGCCCCTTTCGACGCTCAGACGAGCGCTCTCGATGGCCCGCAGAGCCACACGCAGCTGCGCCTCTCCGGTCCGCTCGGACAGTTGCTCCGTGGCTTGGCGGTAACGGTCCCGGCTGAGGAAGTCCATGCTCCGGTACGCGCCGGCCGGGTCGCGATCCAGAATCCGCTGGACCAGGCTCACCGCCTCGAAGTACTCGCTCCAATCGAGCGTGGCGCAGATGCGGAGGCTGGTAATCACGTTCGCTACCGAGACCTGAGAGGCTGCCTGACGTTGATGCTCGCTCCGGATGGCATCCTCTGGCGTCATTTGCTCGGTAGCCAAGTGCCTCCCGACCGCCGCGCGGACCGCGGACAGACTCGGACCGTACTCGCGCATGCGTTGAAGGAGTTGCAGGACGAAGGCAGGGTGCAGCACCGCCGGCAAAGGCGGTGGTCTTTCTTGCCAGGCCTCCCCGGCGTCCCCCGCGGCCTCGATCCGAGTCACATAAGCGTCGGCGGCCCGTCGCGCATCGTGAGCCTCCATCATCTCGTCGGCCAGCCGCCTGAGGTTCTCGATGAGCGCTAGCTTCAGCATGCTCGGCCAGGCCCAGAGCTCGCCGATCGTCAAGGGAGCGACGGTCTGATAGCTGTTTACGAAACGCAGGAGTTCTCGTCGTTCGAGACGACTGTCGCTGTGGCGGATGAGCTCGACCGCCATGGCGTAGACGCGGGCGTGACCCGACAGCTCCCGCGACGCGAGTTTTGGGAGCTCGCGGTAATACCCTCGCGGAAGATTGTGGTGGATGTCCCGGATCTCGGAAGCCACCAGGTGGAAGTTGTCGAGCAGCCATTCCGCCGCCGGAGTGACGAACTCCCCTCCATGAACCTCCTCGGCCAAGGAGCGGTAGGTATCGCGCAGAACGCGAGCGTTATCGTCGAAGCGCCGAAAGACGCTCCGCGAGCGACGCCGGGGAGTCGGGTCGATGGTGAACCGCGCCGCCAGCGCCTTGGCTCTCTCTTCGAGCCCCTCGATGCTCAAGAGCTCGTCGCGCAGAGGCTTCTCCGGCCTTGCCGCGAGACCGTCCGGAAAGGAATGTTTCCTGGAGTGCCCGAACATGGATTCCTTTACTCATCGAAGTTGGCACTGAATGCCAACGGGAAGCAGCTCTGGAGCGCGGTACGCTGAGCTTGCTATCAATAAGAGGACCAAGAAGTCCCAAACCCCGGTTGCGTCGCCGGGGGACGGTGGCGACGAATCCCTGGAATGGGCTCCTCCTTGGGCAATCCGGACCTCGGGAACCTCACAAGCGAGGGTGGGTCGCTCTTCGGTAATGGATGACTATTCGGTCGAGACCTTTTCTACGGATTCTGCGGAAATCTTAGCTGACTCCTGGGTAGCGACCAGCTCCCGTCTCCTGTCGGCGGCGCTAAACATCCTTCGGAAACGGCGCTTCCGTTCGACCCAGCTATCTTGTTTGCGGGCGCTCTGGTACCAATGTCTCATCTCAAACTCCTTTCACGTGCGGTTCCTCGTCGGTGGCTGCGTCGCGGACGGGGCTTCGAGCCCTCAGAGGCCGATTCGCCCGGCCGCGCGACCGGAAGTGGTTTCGGATAACCTGAGTCAGTTCAGGGGTCCGCGACTTTGTGCCGTTGCTTCACCATACTAGGTGAATTAACTTGATCTGTCAACCCGCGCCTGGGATACTCTTTAGAGGTAACGGAGAACAGTTAATCGACCCGCCGCGTGACACTAGGAGGAAAAAGCCTTTATGGACATGCCTTTGGTCATCCGCCAACGCATGAAAGCATTGGGCCTCGAACAAAAAGACCTCGCCGCCGGGGCCAGTGTGACCGAGTCCTATATTTCGCAGCTTCTAACTCGAAAAAAGTCGCCTCCGGACCCCGAGCGGTCGGACATTTACGGCAAGCTAGAGAGGGTCTTGAAGCTCCCCAAGGGACAGCTTTCGAAACTGGCTGAGCTGCAGCGAAAAGAAGACTTGAAGAACCAGTTAGTCGATCCCCCCACGCCCCTGTTCAAGGATGTTCGCCACTTGATCCTCCGCAAGTGCGATCCCGGCAAAGCCAGACAAATCCACGCGATTTTCCAGAAGCAACCCTTTGGCGAGCTCGAGCGGCTGGTCACTCAGAAGCTCTTGGATGTCGTCAAGAAAGTGGTCAAGGAAGAATTACAAAACGAGGCATGGCTCAAAAGAGTCGCTCGATTCAGCGGCCGAAGCTACGAAGAGATGCGGGTCAACATCCTCGAGTTCTTGGATACGGACGTCTTCCACGTGTCGCTTGAGAACTGTGTCTCGTTCTTGGATCCGCTGATTGAGTCCTGGGATATCGAGCTCAACACTTTCGGTATGGAGATCGTGTTGAACCGTCGATTGGCACCGGAGCCTTTGAAGAAATTCGAGTTCGTCGAACAAGGGCCAGAGACGTCTTTCGGCGCAGAGCGGGGTTTCAAAGAGTTTCTCAATAACGCTTCCCTCAGCGGCGATGCCACTCAGGAAGAAATTGAGTTCCTGAAGAAGCTAACATTCCAAGGCAAACGACCAACCCGCTTATACTACTACCGGGAATTGCAGAATCTCAGAGATCCCCTTCATTTCCGTCCCGCGACGCGGCAACGTGAACACGCTCGCAGGTGACAACCGCGGGGCTCGGCAAGGCAAGAACTTGGTTTCGGCGAGCCGTTCCTAGGTGCTAGCGGCCCGATCAACTCCAACAATTTCGACCAGTTCGAGCTCGAAGACCAAATGACGTCCCGCGAGGGGATGGTTTCCATCGAGCGTGACGGTCGACTCGCTTTGATCGGCGACTCTCAGAGGAACTCGACCCGACCCCCTTGTCTGGCCGCTGAGTACCATTCCAACCTGCAGGCGAACGTCACGCTCGACACTTGCGCGCGAGCTGACGATCCTCAGATCGCCCCGCGGCAGACCGTACCCGTCCTCGGGGGTGAGATTCACCGTCTTTTTCTCCCCCGCGGCCATCCCGAGGACCGCTTGCTCAAATCCGGGAATCAACGCTCCCTCTCCGAGAAGAAAGCTAACCGGCGCGTGCTCGCCAGAGGAACCGAACAGACTGCCGTCTTTGAGTCGAGCTCTGTAGTGAACCTTGACTTTGTCTCCCACCTTTGCTCGCAACAAGTAATTCCTCATCGCTCCTTCTCCAGGAGGTCTTCCGCGCCACCAAACGAACCTTCTCGACGGACCTCGAGTGGCCCGGACTCGCCAGCTCACGCCGTTGCCGGGTCGCGCTCCGATGCCTTTCCTTGATTTGAATAGAATCTACTAGTTTAGTCCGTCGCCGGGCTTTCCACAAGGAAGCAATTCAGGAGGCCCTCCCCACGACCCGCCGGAGGTTCTGCGGCGTTCCACCTAGCGCATTTGACAATCGGTCGAAACTGGTCGAGTATAGCGCGTGTCAGGCATACCCGTTGGCTTCGTAGACTCCTGTGTTGGTGTTTCGCACCGCGCCTCCGTTAGCCTTCGCTTAGGCCGTTCCGAGAGGAGTCTTTCCATGTCAAAGCTCTACGTGGGCAACTGTTCATTCGACATCACCGAGCAGCAGCTTAGAGATCTCTTTTCGCCTTATGGCGAGGTAACCAGTGTAAACGTCATTACGGATCGCGACACCGGGCGCCCGCGAGGCTTTGCCTTCGTCGAGATGGCGAGCGATGCCGAAGCGCAGGCCGCGATCAAGGGCGTCAACGGGACCGAGCAAGGGGGGCGCACCCTGAAGGTGAACGAAGCCAAACCCAAGCCCGAGGGCCGGGGCGGTGGCGGTGGTGGTCGCGGCGGGCGCCGCTGGTAACTCGCTTGCATTGATGACGGTATACCTCGTTAACCCCAGTCATATTTCGTTCGGCACCGGCGTCATCACGCCGCGCTGGCTGTTCGTTCTCGCCGCTTCGACGCCACGTGAGTATGGCGATCCGATCCTCGTGGACGAGACGCTCGAGCCGACGGACCTTTCGAAGATTCGAGCCGGAGACGTGGTCGGCATCGGCATCCATACCGGAAACGCCCTCCGCGGTTACGAAGTCGGAAGGATGGCTCGGCAACGGGGAGCCCACGTCGTCTACGGAGGTATTCACGCCGGCCTCTATCCCCAAGAGGCCCTCGAGCTCGGTGGCGCGAGCGCGGTCGTCAAAGGGGACGGAGACGTCGTTTGGCAGACGGTCCTCGACGATTGTTCCCGCGGACGTCTTCGGGAGATCTATGAAGCGGGCCGCATCCCCGCGGACCAGTTCCAGCCTGCACGCTGGGATCTCCTTCCTCCCAACCGATACATGTGGGCCTCGGTGCAGACGGTGCGCGGATGTCCCAAACACTGCTCGTTCTGTTCGGTGTGGCGCACGGACGGCCAGAAACCACGCCAGCGCGGACCAGAGAGCGTCATCGAGGAGATCGTCACGCTCCGCCGGATGGGTTTTCGCTTCATCGCTCTCGCGGACGACAACTACTATCCGGTCACGCTCTCCGACTTGGAGCACGCGAGCCGGCGCGAGAACAAAGAACGTTTGCAGGAGCTGAAGAGCCTGCGCGAGGAGAGATTCGAGCTGATGGCCCTGATGGCGAAGCTGCCCTCGGACATGGTGTTCTTCACCCAGATCACGATGGAAGTGGCGGAAGACCCCGTTTTTCTCGATGCCATGCGTGCCGCCAACATCAAAGGGGCTCTCGTTGGCGTCGAATCCGTCACACCCGAAGGCCTGAAGGCGGTCCACAAGAACTTCAACGCGGCGGGGGCGGAGCTCGTCGAGCAACTGAGGACCATCCGCCGGGCGGGCGTGCACGTGCTCGGCTCGTTCATCTTCGGCCTCCCTACGGACCGGCCCGAGACCTTCGACGCCACCGCGGCTCTAGCGGAGGACGCGGAGCTTACTTTCGCTCAGTTCGTGATGATGACGCCCTTTCCCGGCACGCTCGACTTTCAAGCATGGGAATCCTCGATGGAGAACGACACGACGCGCATCGCCGGGATTCCTCTCACACGCCACTGGCTCATTCCCCAGCATCTGCGTCCGAAGCTGTATACCGCGCATCCCGTCTTGTCGCTCGATGAAATCAAGGAGCGCACGCAAGGCGTGTGGGACCATTTCTATAGCTTGCGCGCGGTGTGGCGCCGTTCTCGTTGCACCCCTACGTTGCGTGCCCGTCTCGCCTTCGTCCTCCTTTCCAAGCTCTATCGGCAGATGTACGCCAATACCGGAATCGCCACCGACAGCGCCCGGGTCCAAAGGGCGACCAAGGTCGCGCGGTGGATTGCCAAGCCCTGCAGGCGCCTTTTTCAGACGGCACCCATGCCCGACCTCACGGCGCCCACCGCCTCCTAGACGGGGGTTTCTGCTTGCATGGCCGTTCGACCGGTGCTATTATGCGCGTGTAAAGTGTAGTATTTCTTCTTGGTTGAAAAAGCACGGATGCCACAGGGAGATAGTCAACACCCTGTGGCTTTTTTGTTTTGCCAGCGCGGAGTCTGCACCTTACCCCAACCCAGTTGGGCAAATCTATAAGGAAAGGAGGTAGACGACGCATGGCAACTGGCACCGTGAAATGGTTCAACGACAGCAAGGGCTTTGGATTCATTCAACGTGAAGACGGCCCTGACGTTTTTGTTCACTTTTCAGCTATTGCGGGCGACGGGTTCCGTTCGCTCAGCGAAGGTCAGCGTGTCGAGTTCGAGGTCACCCAGGGTCCCAAGGGGCCCCAGGCCGCGAACGTGAAGCCCGCCTAACGGGCGACACCTACTGTCTAAGAAACCCCGCTGGTCAGCATGGCCGGCGGGGTTTTTTTTTGGAAAGCTTCAGATACGCCGAGGGAATAGCGGGGCGTGATAGAATAGATCTAGTGAGCTCGGACGGGTCCTCCTGACCCCTCCACGCGC
Source organism: Vicinamibacteria bacterium (assembly GCA_050747785.1). Taxonomy (GTDB): domain Bacteria; phylum Acidobacteriota; class Vicinamibacteria; order Marinacidobacterales; family DATDRI01; genus CBDANW01. The sequence goes on along the minus strand of JBOGJF010000233.1, from coordinate 5,605 downwards.
TTGCGGGGAAGGAGAAGAGACCAATGGCAAACGAGCCTAGACCTCAGTACCTCGGGTTTACCGTCAACGAGAAGACCCGTGAATACAGGCTTGCCGTAAACCGCCTCGGAGAGGAGGCTCGCCAGTTCACGGTGGCCATCTCGAACAGGGCGTTTCTCTCCAACCGCGTCCGCTACCAGGATGCTCCGGAGATCTGCTTCCTCAAGCTTCAGCGCGCGCTCGATTCGAGCAATGATGAAAGCCCTCCAGCCTCGCACATGACGGTCACGAATGCCGAGCTCGACGAGTACAAAACGGCCCACACACCGAAATCCAACAAGAACCGACCGAAGCCCTTCGTATCCTCGTAGTCTGCCCGTTTCTGCCCGTTTCTGGAAGATCCCTAGTTCGAGGGATGTGTCTCTCGGACAGCAGCTAGGACTTCTCGGCAGGCCTCGATAATCAACTCCGGCTCCTCTAGCGGGATCCAGTGACCGCTCTTCGAGGCCACAACGTGCCGGCCCCGACTCGATCGCGCGGCCAGCCTCTCGTGGAAGCGCCTCTGTTCCGCCGGAGCATTGGCGGCCGTGAGCACCACCATAGGAAGTTCGCCGGGAAGCTCCACTGAGGCAACCTCTGCCGCCGAGGCGGGCACGTTCTCGATGAGGCTCGCGAGCGCCGATAGCGACCGGGGCTCGGACCAGAGCCATCGAAGAACGGCGCGGGAGTCCGCGGGAAGTTTCTCGAGCACGTGAAAGATGCGAGTATTCTCGGGACGTGACAATCCAAACGAAGTGAGCCGAGCCGCGGGGACTGCCCGTAACCCAAAGAGAGAAAAGAAGAGCCGCATGAGCCCAAAGCGACTCGCGAGCGCCGCCCGCCGGGCGAGCCTGGCGCCACGATCGATGCGCGCGCGTTGGCGTGCATCGGGTCGTCCCCAGGAGTCGACGTCGGGTGGATCGACGAGAACGACTCCTCCGACTTCCCGCGGATACCGCGCCGCGTAGAGCAGGCAAACGAGAGAACCATACGAATGGCCCACCAAGACGAAGGGCGGCTCCATCGTGGCGGTCCGGAGAAGATCGTGGAGCTCATCGGTCATCGCCCCAGCGACTCTGGGACGAGGGGTGGGATCACTCCAACCGAACCCCGCGCGGTCGTAGCTACAAACATGCGCCAGGCGGGACAGATCCGGCTGGACGCGGTACCAACTCATGGAGGACCCGCCGAGCGCCGAGTCGAGGACAATCGAGGGCTGCCCCTCCCCCGCCTCCTGCAGGTGTAGGCGCATACCGTCGACATCGACAAGCCTTCCCGGGGGCCGGTAGCGGCGCCGGTCTCTCGCGGCGGCTCCCGTCTGATAGAGAAGTCCTGCCACCATCACGATCCCCAAACCGCCCGCAATCAGGAGCACGAGGTTTGTCATGACTCAACTAGGCACAGCAATTGCTATCTCGCACCCGAAGACCAGCAAAGGTTCATGTTTTCGTAGGGATAAACGAACAAGTCTGTGTGATTGTCCCTACGCAATGGAGGGTAGCAAGATGAAGAAGATGTTGATAGCGCTCGCGCTCCTGGTCGTCTCCTCGCCGCTCTACGCCCAGAGCACACCGGTTCAGATCGCTTGCTTCAAGGGTGGATACAAGCCGATGTGCGACAGCTTCAAACAGGCGGTCAACCAGGATCCCCTTTGGCACCAGAAAAAGGGGGGAGCGCGGTATGTCGCGCTCCTAGGCGCGGACTTTGACCCGCAAACTGGGCTCGTCTCCGGTGCCGTGAGTTTCGGAGCGGCCCTGACGGACCCAGTCAGCAACAACTTCCCTCACCTCATTCAGATGGTCACGTTCTACGTAGACCCAAGTACGGCCAGCGCCGCTGGACCCGTTCTGGTCGAGTTGCTGACCCAATCCGCAATCGCCTTTGCCGACGCCCTCGCGAGCCTGCAGCGACACGGGACGGCTGGCCAGGATCTCTCCGACATGGACGAAGTCCCGATGCGCCTTCTCACCGACGAGGACTTCGCCGTCCGATTTGCCCCATAAGGCACGTGAAATCCGCGTCGGCAAGGGCACACGCGTTTCAGTAAGCTTGCCGGAGAAAGGCTAGGAGTCGCGCCTTCTCCGGATCGATTTGTCTTTTAGCCAGGCTATCCGCGGGCCCAGGGCAGGGTGCGCAACGCGAATTGGCCCTTTCCGGTCACGAGGTAGTAAACGAAAGAGCCGAGGCAAAAACGCCCCAAGGAAATCGCCGCGGCCGCGATCAGGAACAACACCTCTAGGACGATGGCGGTCTGTTGCCAGCTCGCCAGAAACGCCAGGCCGATGCCCAGGGCGAACGTGCCCGCCATCCCCTGCGAGAACCGACGTGGCATCTGTGCCGGTCCAAGCCGGACCGCGTCCGGTCGGCTGGCAAAGAGGCGATTGTATATCGCGTCGAACGGATTCCAGGTCGGCAAGAGCGCGCTCCACCACAGGACGGCCGACAGCACCAGAAAGATAACGGGGGATTGCAGAATCACTCCCAGCAAGACCGTCGGTCCCACAACGCGAGGTTGAAAGAGAAGCGCCGAGTACTGGCCGCCACACACCTCCGCCGAGGGCGCCTCGAGACCTTGTTGCAGAATGTAGTTCCGCTTCGAGCTCGAAACGGTCGCGCTGGTAATCATGTTCCCCTCCTGGATCCGACCCGCCGACAGTTTCCGCATTTGGAGCCCAAAAGGCAAGGACGCCTTCAATCCCGGCTCAGCTCACCGCTCAGAAGACGCGCGGAGGGTTGCCGGTAGTAATACCAGAACATCCATTCCAGCATGACCATCAAGCGATTGCGGAATCCGATCAAATAGAGGATGTGAACGAAGCACCAGGCGAGCCACGCCAAGCGTCCTGACAGGCGCAACGGACCGATGACTGCAATGGCCTTGGCCTTGCCGATGGTGGCCATCATGCCCCAGTCCCGGAAGCGAAACGGGGGTCGCTCGCGTCTCACGATACCTTTCCGGAGAATCTTGCCAACGTACTTGCCCTGCTGGATGGCAACCGTAGCTACTGCAGGTAGAGGGTTTCCTTGCCTGTCCTTGACATGAGCCGCGTCGCCGATCACGAAGATCTCGGGGTGGCCGGGTAGAGTCAGATCCTCCTGGACGATCGCGCGTCCCTGGCGGTCGACCGGAACTCCGAGCTTCTCGATAAGGGGCGACGCCTGGTTCCCCGCGGCCCACAAGACCGCGTCGGCGAGAATGACCCCGTTCTCGTGCTCGACGCGACCCTTCTGGACGTCGGTCACGCGAGTGTTCAACATGACCTGGACCCCGAGCCTTTCGAGCTGTTCTTGCGCCTTTCGCGCGAGCTCTTCGTCGAAACCACCTGGTAGCATTCTCGAGGCAGCCTCCAAGAGATAGACCTTCGTTCGAGTGGGGTCGATGCGACGAAAATCGCGGACCATGGTTTGATGCGCGATCTCAGCAATCGCTCCGGCGAGCTCGACCCCGGTCGGTCCCCCGCCCACGACGACGAAGGAAAGTGCCCCTTCGGTACCTTCACTCCCCGCCGAGCGCTCGGCTTTCTCGAAGGCGCCCAGAATAAGCTCGCGAATGCGGATGGCATCGCGAAGCGTCTTGATTCCAGGGGCGTGACGCTCCCAATCGGGATGCCCGAAATAGTGATGACGGGCCCCGGTGGCCACGACGAGATAGTCGTAGGCAATTGGCTCCCCGTCGCGGAGCTCGACCGTCCTGTCCTGCTTGTGGATCCCGGTGACCTCGCCCAGAAGGACCGTCGCGTTTCTTTGGTGTCTCAGGACTTCGCGAATCGGCCGCGCGATGTCTCCGGGTGACAGCGCCGCCGCTGCCACCTGATATAAAAGCGGTTGGAACAGGTGGTGGTTGGTCCTATCGAGGACGAAGACTTCGAACGGTGCTCTTCGAAGACGACGAGCCGCGGTCAGTCCTCCGAAGCCACCCCCGATGATGACGACCCGGTGTCTCTTCTCTGGCAACGAGCACCCAGAGGAATCAACCCGGACATAGCTCACGGCCTGAGGAGGTCAGTCAACGAGTCTTGCCGTCAGCGTGATCTCGGGACCGGCGAGGGCCTTCGAGACCGGGCAATTCGCCTTCGCCTCGTGGGCATGTTTTTCGAAAACGCTCCTCTCGATCCCTGGAATCTCGGCTTCCATGTCGAGATGAATCCTGGTGATCTGAAAACCCTCGCCTACCTTCTCCAGATCGACCTTGGCCTCGGTCGTGATGCGCTTGGGCTCGAACCCGGCCTTGCCGAGACCGGCGGAAAGAGCCATCGAGAAACATCCGGCATGCGCCGCACCGATGAGCTCTTCCGGATTCGTTCCGGTTCCCTGCTCGAAACGGGACTTGAACGAGTAGGCGCCCTCGTAGGCACCGCTCCCGAGCTTCATCGTGCCCTTCCCCTCCCTCAAGCTTCCCTTCCATTCGGCTTTCGCTGTCCTCGTCGGCATGTCCCCTCCTGCTGACTTCAGTACTCCACCATAGGCACGGGATCGTGAATCCTAGAATCTTCGTTCGCGCGATTCATCGGGCGTACTCAGACTTCCACGATGGCGTTCTCCCCACCATAGGTGTTCGGAACACGCTCCCGCGCCTTGGGATCGTCGCGCCACTCGCCGTCCACGACGAATCGATACTCATAGCGCCCGGGACTCAGCGCCACCGAGGCCTTCCACACGCCCTTCCTATCCTTCTTGAGCCGGTAACCCTCCGTCCAGTCGCAGAAGCTCCCGGTGACCCGAACGTTCGATGCGTCCGCGCCGTCGTAGTGGAACTGGTGTCGTCTCTTGCCAGATGGGGACCGCCGTGTCTTCCTGGACTCCGCCGGTCCACCGTTATCCTTCCTTACCCTTCTTACCATGAGGCACCTCCGTGCGTTGCCTAGAGCTCGTCACGTCCCTCTTCCGTCCGCGCCAGCGGAACCACTCGGTCAGCAGGAAACCAGAGAGCAGACCGACCGCAAGCACCAGGAAGATAACCAGCGAAAGGGACGACTCGAGCGACCATCCCAGAAATCGAACTCGAACCACCCCTGCGTTCTGGACGGTGAAGACCAGCACCGTGCCGATCAAGGCAAACCCGAGAAGGAGTTTCAGGTAAACCCAGACGCTGGTCATAGTTACAGTCACGATCTCGCGCGAGGGCTGACATCGTGAAAGCGCCGAGGCCTTCGGCACGCAACGAGTTAGTTTGTGTTCTGACTCCGCCGCCGCGACGTAGCCACCGTCGGGACGAGTTCCCTAGTGCTCTTATTTAATACTGCGTCAAGGTGAATACAGCGTTAAATATCACTCTTGTCGGATCCCCATGGCGCCCGGCTGTCGAATCAAGCGGTCCACGAGCAGTGTAGCACGCAACACTAAAGCGAGATCTAGCTGGTCGCAAGGGGAAGCCGCATACGCACGGTGGTGCCTTGCCCCTCGACGCTTTCGACCGCCAGTTGGCCGCCCAGCTCTTCGATGCAACGTTTACTCATCGGTAGACCCAGCCGCAGCCCGACGCGCCCTTCCTTGTGGGTCAAACCAAGTTCAAAGATCTCGGACATCTTGCTGAGGGGAATACCCTTGCCGTCATCCACCACGTCGATCTCGATCCGCCCATCCAGCT
>JBOGJF010000232.1:0-3576 GCA_050747785.1 Vicinamibacteria bacterium | reverse complement strand
GCCTGCGCGAGCGGAGCGAGCCCGGCGCGAATGCGCCGACGAAAGCGCAGGCCGTGGGGGTGGGGCCCCACGGCACTAATGCACACCACTAGAAACGATAGGACTTGCCCTGCTGCACGAGCTCGATGCGACCCCCACCGAGGGAGCGGAGCTGGCGGGCAATCCGGCTTCGGTGACTCGGTTTGACGTGGGCCACCAGGATGCGGACCCGGCGCTTGACCTTGAGGAGGTCTCGTTTCAAGAGCTCCGGCGTCATGTGACCGCTCACCTCCGCCCGTTCCTCCTCTTCGTTGGGGAAGGAAGCCTCGGTAATAATCGCTTTGACCTGCTTCCGTTGATTCGCCACTTCCCAGACTCGATCGGTAGGCCCCGTATCGCTCGTATAGATGATGGCACTCTTCTTATCCTCGATGAGAAACCCCACCGTCGGAGTGATGTGGTTGACCGCCAAGGGCGTGAACGTCAGCCCGTCGATGGTGAAGGACTGCTCCTCCCTGATCTCCTGAAAGCGAAGGGTGGGCCGGTGGTCGTTCGGCAGGCGAGAGAAATCAGGCCAGAGAACGTCGTTGAACATGTGTTGGCGCAACGCGGCTAGAACGTGCGTCGTGCCATAAACGACAGCCGGCGCCTCGATGCAGCCGTAGATGTTGTCCGCGAAGAAGGCGAGGGCGCAGTTGTGATCGAGGTGCGAGTGCGTCACGATGACATGTCGCACGTGTGTCTGCTCCTCGAGCGTCAGAGTGTGTGTCAGCAAGCCGGCGTCCAGGGCGATACTGTCGTTCAGTAGATAACTGGACAAGTAGCGCCCTTTCACACTGCCACCGAAGCAGCCAAGGACCCTGAGCTTCATGCTCCCCTCGCCGCATCCAAACGGCTGGCTGGGGAGCCATGGCATTCCCAGCGTACGGCACGCGAATCTGAACGCACTCGATCCCCGATTGACTCAACAACTTTCGAAGGGCTGGATAATCGCTGACTATAACTTCCATGGTAACGATCTGTCAAGATTGGTGGTCCGCTCGTGCGAGCTTCGGTTCCTTCCGTGGTCTGCGACGGAGCTTGACCCTTCGCCACGCGGGTCAATAGGATGGCTCGGTCGTCCTATGGGCCCCATCCTGACGTCCCCAGATGCCCTCGTCCGGGAGAGCTTCGGGCGGCGAGAGTTTCTCCGCCGCGGATCGGGGGCCTTACTTCTTGCCTTGGGAGGAGCGCTCCCGGGATGCTCGGGGCGCCGGGACGAGACCGGTGGACCGGGTCCTTTCCGCGAGACCGAACGCGATGTGCTCCGGGCGATCTGTGCCCGGTTGCTCCCCGTGGGCGGTCGGGCCCCGGGGGCCCCGGCGATCGACGTGGCGGGACGCATGGAGCGGCTCCTCGATGAGCTTGGAGCAACGTCCGATTTCCGGCGCCTGCTGGCTCTTTTCGAATGGAGCCCCTTGCTCTTCGAAGCCAACCCGCATCGCTTCACCCAGCTTTCGCCAGGAGGCCAGGATCGGGTCCTCCACGGGTGGGCCGCCAGCCGACTCGGGTTTCGGAGGAGCGGGTTCGTGGCCATCAAACGGCTCGCGATGAGCCTTTACTACACCCGACCGGAAAGTTGGCCGGCGATCGGTTTTCCCGGCCCTTGGCTGCAATCGTGAGCCAGCATCCGAACGTCGTCGATACGTCCGAAGATCGGGGCCTGATGCAAGCACAGGCCGATGTCGTCGTCATAGGCTCCGGAGCAGGAGGTGCGGTCTCAGCCAAGGAGCTCGCCGAAGCGGGTATCAACGTCGTTCTCTTGGAGGAAGGAGGTTATTTCCGCTACCCGGACTTCAACCAGCGCGAGGAAGACATGTACCGCCGTCTCTACCGAGACCAGGGAGCGCAGTCCACCCAAGATTTGTCCATCAATATCCTTCAGGGTCGCACCGTGGGTGGCAGCACGGTCATCAACAACTGTATTTGCTTCCGGACTCCCGAGAGAGTCCTCGCGCGATGGCGCGCAGAGTTTGGTTTGGACGAGTTGAGCTCCGACTCCCTTCGCCCCTACTTCGAACGGGTCGAGGCGACGCTGGGCGTCGTGCCCATCCTCCCGGTCGAGGTCAACGAGAACAACCAAATCCTTCTCCAAGGGTGTGAAAAGCTGGGTTACCGAGCCGGCAGGTTCCATCACAACCGCAAGGATTGCGTGGGCTGTGGCTATTGCATGCTCGGTTGCTCTTACGAGCGCCATCGGAGCGTCGACATGAATTACGTACCGCTCGCTCTCGATGGCGGATGTCGGTTGTACCCGCGTTGCCGCGCCGAAGAGATCCTGACCGAAGCGGGTCGACTGGCGGGAGTTGCCGGCTCGTTGCTGGACGAGGAGTCCGGCCGACCACGGGCTCGCTTCGAAGTGCGCGCACCGGTCGTGGTTCTCGCGGCCGGAGCCATTCACACGCCCGCCCTACTTCTCGCCAGCGGTCTCGCCAACCGCTCGCGCCAGGTCGGGCGCAGTCTCGCGCTGCACCCGCTCGCCGCCTCGTTCGCCAGATTCGAACGAGTTGTCGACGGCTTCGTTGGCATTCCCCAGTCGACGTACTGCGACGAGTTCGAGCGTCTCGAGGACGGTTCGGACGGATTCATCATCGAGGGTATTTTCGCGCTGCCCGCTCTCTTCGCGAGCGTTTGTCCGTCCTTCGGGGAAGAACACCGTGCGGTGATGGAGGATTATCGTCACTTTGCCGGGATGTACGCGATGATCAAGGACGATGGCCGTGGCACGGTCTCACTCGGTGCGGGCGGGAAACCCGTCATCGACTACGAGCTGGGGGAGCGGGAGAAGTACCTCATTCGTCGGGGGCTCGGGGAAATGGCTCGGATCTTCTTCGCCGCCGGAGCGCAACTCGTGACCCATCTCCTATCCCAACGGCTGGTGCTTCGGTCCGCGGACGAGATCGCTCGGCTGGACGAGCTCACGCTGCGCCCTAACGAAATGGCGTTGTTCTCCGCGCACCCTCAGGGCTCCTGCCGCATGCATGCCGATGCCGCGCGCGGCCCCCTCGACGGTCACGGTGAGACTCACGAGGTTCCCGGTCTCTTCGTCGCCGACGCCAGTGTGTTCCCGACCTCGGTCGGCATCAATCCGCAGATCACGATCATGGCCCTGGCAACAAGACAAGCGAGCGTCATCCGGCAACGGCTGGGTCGGCCGCCCGTCACGTGAGCACCTTAACACTCTACTTGCTGGGCGCGATCAACCTCGGGATCGGCATCTACTCTTTGCGGTCTACTCTGGCGTACTGGCGCTACGCGCGAAGCTCCTACGGAACGGTCCCCCCGAACGAGCCTCGGCCCTCGGTCGTGCTCTTCGTTCCTTGCTGCGGTGACGAGGACGGACTGGAAGAAAACCTCCGGGCGCTGGTCGAGCAGGAGTACGCGCCGCTCGCCGTCGTCTTCATCGTCGAGGACGAGACGGACTCGGCCGTCCCCATCATCCGACGCGTGATGGAAACCGGAGTCCTCAACCCGCCCGCAGGCGCGAAGTCGCCGGAGGGCGAGCTGGAGCCGTCAGCCCTTGGAAGCTCCCGAGCGAGGAGCGAGGGAGCCCTGAGG
>JBOGJF010000231.1:0-2394 GCA_050747785.1 Vicinamibacteria bacterium | reverse complement strand
GTTAGTGTCTCTAAGGGATCGAGCGGGTCGCCGAGAAAAGAAGCAAACGTGACGCTCACCGGAACCAGGATGGCAGGATCAAACGCGACGTCGAGGTCAAACGCACCAAGGGACAGGGCAGTCCCATTCCCGAGGCCCGAAACGAAGATGTCGACGCTGGCGGCGTCCCCGAGGCTCAAGCTTTGAACCGGCGTAACGAACTCGATAGTCGTCGCCTGCACCCACGACGGAACGAGAGCCGCAAAGAGGGCAGTAGCGAAACCAAGAAAGGTCTGCGTTCGCATGGTTACCTCCAGAAGCGCTCTTCAACGTCCTCGTGGGTTGTCTTCGAGATCACGGCACGCAGCGCAGGTTGCTGCATTGCAGTACGCAGCTTCGCGCGTCCGTGATGGTGATCGTTCCGTCACCGTCGGCGTCGCGAGGATCTCCGGGCTCGGCATGCTGGCCGCGCGCCGCCACGATGGCCGTGATGTCGTTGATGTCGATATCTTCGTCCAAGTCAACATCACAGACAACGCTCCTCTCGACGAAACCCTCGAAATCAGCTAGCCGATACGGATTCGTCTCACCAACGTCAACAAGTCGATCCGACGGGATTGCGCCCTCTTCTCCGAGAAGCAGTAACTCGACCAATTCGACGTTATAAGGCCCATCCTCACCCGACTCCTGAAGACCGATGGCCTCGAAGTCAACCGCAACGGTCTGCACACCCACCGAAAGCTCGGCGCCTGCGCTGCGGACTAATTTCTGGCCGCCTCGTGTTTTCAGGTGAACGAAAACCCTATAGTTACCCGCCGCGGTGGTGTTTGCCTCGACGTCAACGACCATGCGGTCAAACAGGAGATCCCCGTCGTCATCTACGCCTCGATCTTCTACGCGGCCGGTCAGGCTTGCTGGAGCCACTACGGTGAACTGACTCCCCGGCTCTCGGAAGAACGGCAATCCAGCCCTCGTGATGCCACGGATCTCCGCGGCCACGCGGTAAAGACCGGGCAAATCGGGCACGAACTCTGCGCTGTAAAGCCCATCCTCAGAAGCGTTGTCCGCGTCCCCGCCATCATCGAGGAGGGTCAAGGTCACAGGAGAACCCACTTCGGGTCGGATGACCACGTCGATGTTCGCGTCCAGAACCGGTTGGTCACCTTCGAATAGAGCGGCGGTTAGCACAGCCGGGTTCCCCAGCTTCAAAACAGATTCGGTCGCGAAAAGAGACGTGCCGACCTGACTGTCGGTAAACAGCTGGGTTATCACGGGTACCTCTTCAATCAAGGCGGAATCGGCCCGGAAACGAACCGTGTAGTTGCCCGGTCCCAACGAGGGGAAAGTGTAAAGGTAGTGGAATCCAGGAATGCTTGTTGGAAGGACAAAGGGATCGCGAGCTTGCTCGGCTCCCTCAAAGCTTGCAAACTCCCCACTGAACGCGCCGATGGTGTTTTGGTCCAAGACCTCGCTGGCTGGACCCTCGATGCTCGTGACAAGTCCCTCGATGGCGATGATCTCCAACGTGACGGAGTCTGCCTCGTCGATCACGAAAACTGCTTCGCCGCTTGTTTCTCCAGGTGCCAACCGGTCCAGCTCGAACTGGGCCGCTAGAAGCGCGATGGTCCCGACAGTCTCCTGGCCGGTCACTATCCGAGGCGCGGTCATAACCAACGCGGGGAGCAGGATCTCGATGGCGATCCGAGCTGTATGGCGACCAGCCTTGAGGACTACCATAGCTATCACCGCCCATTACCCAGAAGAGCAACGTCGATGGGGACGATGCTAAGTACGCGATAGCGCGAGAAGTCGGCATAGACGACGTACGTCTCGTCTGGCGACCAGCAACTGTTGAGGGAGATAAATTCCTTGGTCGTCATCGGTAGACGCACGGGTTCGCCCACTCGCGTGAAGTCGGTTAGCGATAGTAGCTCATGAAAATGTTGCCCGTCTGCTCCGCCCGGTCCAGAAAAAGGCATGAGCGACTCTTTCCTTTCACCATCCGCCGAAAGCACGGCGGCGAAGCGGCCGCTCGGCGACTCGCTCATCGTGAGAGCCCTAGCGCCAGCGGTGCTAATGACTCGATCGCCTGCCAGGAGCCGATCGAGCCTGGGATCGGATGGGGTCCTTCTTGACTCGATCAGCAACCCCGACGGATTGTCTAGCGTAGGGCACTCCACAACTTCCTCACCTGAAGCCTCCCAGTGCTCGTAGGGTACGAGAGTGAGCTCCCGAGTAGCCCGGTCGTATCGGTAGACCATCTCTAGTCTCAAGTGGGTGAGAAGGAGTGTGTCCTTGTCTGGCCCCTCACTCCGAACCATCCACCCTCCCTCGGGAGAATAGTTGTAACCTTCAAGGAAGTCTCCAAGGTTTGGCGGTGATGACGGAAACTCCGATTCGTAGGTGTCGATGGAC
>JBOGJF010000230.1:0-5693 GCA_050747785.1 Vicinamibacteria bacterium | reverse complement strand
TGTTCCCACTGTGTTCTTATTCTAACGCAGCCCGGGATCTCGTCCGAAGTCAGATGTCTCTACGTAGTCTCATCGCGCGTTCATCGTCCATAAGCCACTGACCCTAACTTCCTCAAGTACAACCAGGGGCTCCGGGTTACCAAGGAGTGCCTCCCAGTCGACTTCGGGAAGTCAGGTGGATAGAATTCTCGCAACATGGTCGACGACAATAAGGAAACAGCCGTCGAAAGCGACGCGGTCTGGGAGCGCTGGCAGAAGAAAAGGACGTTCGTCCGGGCGCTCGAAGGGACCTACGGCGAACTGGTTCGCGAGCTCCTCGACCAGCCGCGAGTCTACCCTTCCAGCACCTGGAAATGGAAGGGCGGACCGCAGAACTTCGGCAAGAAGATCATCAACCCGCAATCGGTGAAGGTGGCCCAATCCGTCGAGGCTCATATCGAGGCGGTAGCACCGAACGGCCACACGCAGAAGCACGGCCACATGAACAGCGCGGTCTTCTATATCCTCAAGGGGCGGGGCTACGACATCCACGATGGGCGCCGCATCGAGTACGAGGCGGGCGACGCGCTCATCGTCGAGAACAGCTGCGTGCACCAACATTTCAACCGCGATCCCGACGAGGAGCTGATCATTCTCGTGATAAAGGCCAAGCCGCTCTTCCTCTTCATGCATATGTTGTTTCAGAAAGTCGTCGAGTACCCACCTAAGGAGCCGGTCCCCGGGCACGAGCACTACCAGCCGCCGGAGAACCCCTAAGCGGGTCGGAAACCGAAACAGCGATGACCGACGAAGGCAAGATCGCCCGACAGGGCTCGAAGAGCTGCAACCTCTACCGGGATGGCCTCGCCGAATCCAAGCGATTTCGTGAGGAGTATCCAACACGCGTGCAGGTGATGAAGGCGGCAGACATGCCGTTCGAAGATTCGCCGGACGGTCGCATCAAACACATGATCCACCGCGAGCTCAACACCAAAGAGTGCTGTATCGACGCCTACATGCAGTTCATCGCACCGGCCAAGGCCTCGGGTCGGCACCGACATCTGGCGGAGGAAGTCTTCTACGTCATCGAGGGCCGCGGGCACGATCTGCACTGGGACGTGAGGTTCGACTGCAAGGACGAGTTCGTCTGGGAGTGGGAGGAGGAGCCACGACGCTACGCTTGGAAGAAAGGCGATTTCGTGTACATTCCACCCTACTCCATCCATCAGCACTTCAACGACGAACCGAAGAAAGAAGCCAGGATCATCGTGGTCACGAACCGCATCCTCAAGGAGATGGGCTTCGATTGGTTCGATCAGCTCGAAAACGCGGAAGGATTCGAATGAGGCAAGACAGCGGAGGCAAAGATGGCAACCCCGGCTGAAGTCAGGGTGCGGGCCCAAGAACCGCACGTCGATCTTCGTGATTGGCTCCTGAAGGTCGACGCCATCGGAGAGTTGAAGACTATCGCCGGCGTCGACTGGAACCTGGAAATGGGTGCCGTCGCCGAGATGATCTACCACGCCCGCCCGGAGAACCCTCCCGCGCTCCTCTTCGAGGACATCCCCGGATACCCCAGAGGGTTCCGCGTTCTTTCCGGCATGACGAACTCGCCGCGTCGGTTGGCTCTGACTCTGGGACTTCCCGACGCCCGACACGCGATGGAGGTGGTTCGCGCCTATCGCGACCGCATGAAGCATTTCCGGCTCATCGAGCCCAAGAGGCTCGATAGCGGACCCGTCATGGAGAACGTCATCCAGGAAAAGGAAGTGGACGTTCTGAAATTCCCGGCACCGTTCCTCCACGAGCAGGATGGTGGGCGCTACATTGGCACCGGCGATCTGGTCATCATGCGGGATCCCGAAGACGATTGGGTCAACATCGGAACGTATCGGGTGATGGTCCACGACAAGAAAACCGTCGGACTCTGGATGTCGCCGGGCAAGCATGGCCGGCTCATCCGCCAGAAGTACTTCGCGAAGGGTAAGACGTGCCCGGTGCTCATCAGTATCGGTCACGACCCGCTACTCTTTCTCTCCTCGGGAAACGAGGTCGATTACGGTACGTCGGAGTTCGCGCACGCCGGTGGCCACCGCGGGCAGCCGATCGAGGTCGTGGAAAGCGAGATCTTCGGGCTGCCGATGCCGGCCTATGGCGAGATCGTTCTCGAGGGTGAGATCCTTCCCGACGACGTCCGGCCGGAGGGACCCTTCGGGGAGTGGACGGGCTACTACGCCAGCTCGGTACGCCCCGATCCGGTCGTTCGCGTGCGCCGCATCTACCACCGGAACGATCCGATCATGACCATGGCCCGGCCCGGGCGTCCACCATCCGACTATTCCTTCAGCAAGTGCGTGATCAAGTCGGCGTTGATCTGGGACGAAGTGGAGAAGGCCGGACTGCCCGGCGTTCAAGGGGTGTGGTGTCACGAGGCAGGAGGCGGTCGACTCTTCAACATCATTTCGATCAAGCAGGCTTATCCGGGTCACTCGAAGCAGGCCGCGATGCTGGCTGCGAACTGTCACGCCGGCAACTACCTCGGCCGCTTCGTGGTGGTCGTCGACGAAGACATCGATCCCACCAACACCTTCGACGTGATCTGGGCGATCGCTTCACGATGTGATCCGGACGAGGATCTGGACATCGTTCGCAAGGCCTGGAGCGGCGCGCTCGATCCCCGCAAGCGGGTCGGCGACAACTTCAACTCGCGTGGGATCCTCGATGCCTGCCGGCCCTTCGATTGGATCGACGAGTTCCCACCGGTTGCGGAATCCAGTTCCGAGCTCAAGGCGAAGACGATCAAGAAATGGAGTCACCTGCTCTCGTGAGGGAGGCGTCCAAAGAGCAGGATCAAGACGGACTGACGAACAAGCTCAAGCCCTTCGCCTTCTACGCACTCCTCGCGCTGGCCAGCGGTGGCCTTTGTTACTACCAGCGAGGCGGTGCCACAGTCTGGCGGGTTCTCGCGGAGGGTGCCGGCATCAGCCTCGCCCTCCTGCCGCAGATCTGTGGTGCCGTTCTGGTGGCGGGCTTCGTACAGGTGCTGGTGCCCCGCGATCTAGTGGCACGATGGCTTGGCGAGAAGTCCGGCTTTCGGGGTCTGGTCGTGGCGACGATCGGAGGCGCAATGACCCCTGGGGGGCCGATGACGTCTTTCCCGCTCGTCGTTGCGCTCCACAACGCGGGAGCCGAGCGAGGCGCGCTGATCGTGTACATCACCGCGTGGACGTTGCTCGGCATCCAACGGGTCCTGGTGTGGGAAATCCCGCTCCTCGGCAGCGAGTTCGTCTTGATCCGCTACCTGGCTTGTCTCGCTCTCCCCCCGCTGGCCGGACTCATCGCGCGGCGAGTCCCCATGACTTTCGAGCGACCCGTGACGGAAAGGCGCTGAGACATTGTTTTCCGCCCTTCTCATCTGGACGCTCGCGCTCGTTCTCTCCGGTCTCGCTTACGCTCGGCCGGGCGATGACCACAAGATCGGCTTCCGGCTGGCGGTCGATCAGTTCAAGGACATCATGCCCCGCGTCATTCTGACGATCCTGACCGCGGGCTTTCTCGGCTCGCTCATCCCGCAGGAGCTGATGGCGTCCTGGCTGGGGGCGAACACCGGTTTCGTCGGCATCCTCGTCGCCTCGGTCGCGGGAGGGTTGGTGCCCGGCGGGCCCATGCTATCCTTCCCCATCGCCGTGGTGCTCTTGAACACCGGAGCCGGCATCCCACAGCTCACCGCCTTTCTTGCTGCCTGGTCGGTATTTGCCGTGCACCGGATGATTTCTTACGAGATTCCATTGATGGGATGGCGCTTTTCTATGGTACGACTTGTTTCTTCTCTGGCGTTGCCGGTGGTTTCCGGCCTTCTGGCCTGGCTACTGGTGAGCGTAACGGGGCTGGACGGGGAGCTTTAGAGGGGAGGCAGTCATGAAGACAGCGCGGCCGATGCCGGTCACGAGCTTTCTCGCTCTCATCGCGGCGGTGCTCGTTCCGACCACGGCCGCTCCGCAGGACGCCAACTTCTATCGCGGCAAACAGGTGCGGGTGCTCATCGGTTACAGCGCCGGCGGGGGCTACGATACCTACGCGCGGATACTGGCCCGCCATATCGGCAAGCACATTCCCGGCAACCCCACGGTGGTGCCGCAGAACATGCCGGGTGCAGGAAGCCTGACCCTCACCAATTTCCTCTACAACGTCGCACCAAAGGACGGGACGGTCCTCGGTACGATCGCACGCGGCATGGCGATGGAGCCACTTCTCGGCGGCGACGGGACTCAGTTCGACGCTACCAAGTTCTCCTGGATCGGTAGCCTCAACCATGAGGTCAGCATCTGCGTCTCCTGGTACACGTCCAAGGTCAAAACCGTCGAAGACTTGAGGACGACCGAGTTGATCGTGGGCGGCACCGGTTCGGGTGCCGACACCGACACGTTTCCCATCGTCATGAGTAACTTGCTCGATGCCAAGATCAAGCTCATCTCCGGCTATCCGGGCGGCAACGACATCTTGCTCGCGATGGAGCGAGGCGAGGTCGACGGACGATGTGGCTGGTCCTGGTCCAGCGTGGTCGCGGGTCACTCGGATTGGCTCACCGAGAAGAAGATCAACATTTTGGTGCAGATGGCACTTCAGAAGCACCCCGATCTTCCCAACGTACCGCTGGTCCTGGATCTCGCGGACAGCGACGAGGAGTCGATGGCGATGGAGCTGATCTTCGCCCGTCAGGTGATGGGTCGGCCCTTCGTGGCGCCACCGGGAGTACCCGCCGAGCGCCGCGAGGCGCTGCGCCAGGCTTTCCTCGACATGGTGGAGGATCCCGAGTTCAAAGCGGATGTCCAGAAAATGGACCTCGAGCTCAATCCAGTGAGCGGTGCGGAGATCGAGCGCGTCATCGCGCGCATCTACGCCTCATCGCCTACGGCAATCCGGCTGGCATCGGACGCCATCAAGAAGACCGACCGCATCCACCTCGACGGAGGACGGTAGGACGATGGCGAACGTTGGGTTCGTCGGCATCGGCGCCATGGGCGAAGCCATGGCCGGCCATGTCCTAGCCCGCGGTCGCGACCAGGTGCTCGTGTTCGATGTCCGAAAGGAGGCATCGGCACCCCTCGCCGCGAAAGGCGCCCAGGTCGTGATGGATCTCGCCGAAATGAGCCGGTGCGCTGAGATCATCATCGTCATGGTGGTGAACGATGCCCAGGTCCTCGATGTCGCGCGCGGGTTGTCTGCCGGCGGCCGCGGCAGTGCTCTGATCGCAGTCGCCGCAACCGTGCGTCCCGCAACCATGCTGGACGTCGAGAAGACTGTGGTCGGCGCCGGCATGCGGGTCATCGACGCGCCGGTTTGTTGGGGCCTCCACGGTGCACGCGACGGGAAGCTCGCCAGTCTCTGCGGTGGCGCAGCCGAGGACGTCGAGACGGCACGCCCCGTTCTCGAGGCTTACAGCAAGTCGGTCTATCACATCGGACCGCTCGGCAAGGGTCAGTTGGCGAAGACCATCAACAACATGCTTCATTGGGCGCACAACGTGACCAACTACGAGGCACTCTTGCTGGCCAAACGACACGGACTAGACCCCCAGAAACTGCGCGAGGTCCTGCTCCAATGCCCTGCCGGGAGCGCAACGCTCGAGCATTGGGAGAAGACGCTCTTCACCTGGCCACAAAAGGACATGGAGATCGTTCAAGAGCTCGTGCGCCAGGGAGACCTGGTGCTAC
>JBOGJF010000229.1:0-3535 GCA_050747785.1 Vicinamibacteria bacterium | reverse complement strand
TTCGAGCACTGCGGACAACCCGCAGTCCGGTCCAGAGAGGGGACGCACTGGTGCGCGTTCCACAACACCCAGAAGCAACCGAAGGAGGAATCGTGAGCAACTCCACCCATCGCGTAGAAGTGCTCCGACTCGGCGCAATCGAGAAGCACCCGAACGCCGACCGGCTGGGCATCGTCAAGATCTTCTCCGGCTACACGGCCGTCATCGGCCTCGACCAGTTCAAGGAGGGGGACCTCGTCGCCTACGTGCCGCCGGATTCGGTCGTGCCGACGACGCACCCGGTCTTCGCGTTCCTCAAGCGCGAAGGTCGCGACACCGAACGGATCAAGGTGAAGAATCTTCGTGGCGTCGTGTCGATGGGACTGATCATCGGTCCGGTAGCGTCGCTCGGAGCGAAGGAGGGCGAGGACCTCGCGGAGTACTTCGGGGTCACGCACTACGAGCCGCCGGAGCCGATGTCGACGGGAGGAGAGAATGCGGCGCCTCCGAAAAGCTTCGTCCCCGTCTACGACGTCGAGACGCTCCGACGCTACGCGCACGTCTTCGAGGCGGGCGAGCCGGTCTGGGTCTCGGAGAAGATCCACGGCGCGAACGCCCGCTACATGTTCGACGGCGAGACGCTCCACATCGGCTCGCACAACCACTGGAAGAAGCGCGTGCTCGTCGCCGGTCCGAAGATCCCGATCTGGCAGCGGGCCCTCGAGGAGCAACCTGAAATCGAGACGTGGTGCCGCACGCATCCGGGGTGGACGCTCTACGGCGAGGTCTACGGGCAGGTGCAGGACTTGAAGTACGGCGTGCAGGGCGTGCGCTTCGCCGCATTCGATGTTCTGAACCACTACGGTGTGTGGCTCAACCCGGTGCAGGCGCACTGGCAGGTCTACGAGTGCTACGCCTCTGGGGTGAATGGCTTCGTTCATCGTCCCTCCGTCGGGATGGTTCACTGGGTGCCGATCATCGAGCGCTCGATGCCATTCGATCTCGACCGGATCCTCGCGCTTGCCGAGGGGCCGAGCCTCATCCCCGGCGCCAACAACGTGCGTGAGGGCTGCGTCGTCCGGCCGCTCGAGGAGCGCACGAACGCCGAGATCGGACGCGTAATGCTCAAGGTCGTGGGCAACGGCTACCTGGAGCGACCGTGAAGGCGGATCGCTGTCCGTCGTGTGACATAGCGGTGTACGTCGTCAAGAGCGACGACGGGACGCACCGAATCGCTCCGATCGGGAACTTATTGATCGCCACGCGCCCGTGCGCGGTCTGCGGTGGACCGCTCTGCACTGACCGTCACCCGGCATGGCCGAAGGAGCACTACCCGCCCGAATGCGACCTCTGGTTCGGGCACAAAGGTCTCCATCGGGACATGAACCTCGTGCCGATGAGAGAGGACTTCGTCTGGGGCGAAGGCGACGCGACGTGGGAGCACGGTCGGCTCGTGAAAACCCGTATGGTCGAAGGGACCCTCCGTGTGTTTCGCGGTGCGCTCATCGAGCACTTCGACGTCCTCGAGCCGAACGGCACGATCCGCTCGCTTTCGGACTTCCTGCCCGACGGCGCGTGGGATGGAGCCGTGGGGAAGATCACGATCACGATCATCATCGAACCGACGGAGAACGACTGATGGCGATCCGTCCGATCCGCGGCGAACCAGGCAGGTTCATCGACGAGATGACGAGTACTCGATCAAGGAGATGCGCATGGACAACAAGCACGAAGTCACCCCCCTCGCGCCGCCTCGGCCGTGGTGGTCGCACATTCGACTGATGGCGATGGATAAAGCACGTGACATCGGGCGAGGGAAGACTCCATCGACCGCGGACGCCGCCCTTTCTCTCACGCACATCCTGGCACTGTGCGACGAGCTCGACACCTATCGATCGGACCTCGAGACGGCGCGCACGATGGAGAGCGACATGTGGAGGCAGCGCGACGAACTCTCGCGCGACGTCACCGAGCTCAAGAAGAAGCTCGAGACGCTGATGAGCCCGACGAGGCCCAAGCAGCGGAGGAGGAAGACGCGATGACGCCGACGATCAAGGCGTTCTACGTGCGGTTCCAGATCCCGATCAGCACGCGTGAGGCCGCGCCGCAGGAGATCGACATCTTCATGAACGCATTCGTTCAATTCCTCGAGGGACTGGGTATCGGTCCGACGGGGGACATGTCGCCGGCGGGCTCAGGTGTCTTCCTGATCCTTGGAATAGATCCCACGGTGGCAAGCGTCATCGTGGACGTGAAGGACACCGATCCCCCTGCGGTCGACGCCTGGCTGCGCGAAAAAGGCACGTCCTACGAGGTCGGCCCAGTCCAAGACGTCGAGATCGATTCGAAGGCCCAACAGCCGAGAAAGGGCACCCCATGATCCTCTTCATCTTCAGCGTCGGTTGCGGCACCGTCACGACGCGTTTGCCGTTCGACGAAGACGATGCCGGAACGGTCGATGGCGATTCGGACGTGGACACGGATGGCGGATTCGACGGCGGCGACAGCGACGTCGACGCTGACACGGACACCGATTCGGACATCGACGCAGACACCGACACCGACTCAGACACCGACGCGGACACGGACACCGACACCGACTCGGACACCGGCCCGCCGTGCGACGGCTGGGTCGATCCGAAGCTCGGAGGGTGCTGGTACCTGAGCGAACGCGCCGCTGGCGAGTCCTGCAACGCCGCGTGCGCAACGCACGGCGGCTACGACGCGGCGACGTCGGCCCACGTCGGGGTCGGCATCGGCAGTCACTTCTTCCCGGACCCCGACTACAACGAAGCGGGGGGCGGAGCGTCTCCGATCGAGCGCATCGTCCACTGCGGCGCCGGCGGCGACGCGTTCATCTATCGTGCGGACGGCACGGTGCCAGACGGCGACTACACCTACGCGCTCGGGTGCTCGCAGCTGGCCTGCTCGTGCTTCGAATGAACCGCTACTACGAGGGTAGCGTCCGCTCCGAGCTCGAGCGAAGGCTCGTCCTCTACGCGGTGAGGCTCAGCCGCGTGGGCGCGTCGGTGACGTCGATCCGCCTCGCGATCGGTTCCGAGAACGATCCGTGGGAAGAACATCGTCTCCCAGAGATTGACGTCGACGAGATCGCCTTCTTGGTAGCGACGTGGCCGCCTGATAAACGCCTGAGAGCGAAGGAAGTCATCATGGCGCTGCGGCGGGTGCGAGCCTCGCGATGACGCCGATGACGCCGCACCCGTAACCGCGCGGCGTGATCCCCTCCCAGTCATCCCGACGGACCCCTCTTGTCTCTGCGATCCCACGACGGTAGGCTTCTCAGGTGGAAGACGCGCTCTTCTCGTACGGACCGCTCGGCATCTTCGTCGTTCTGCAGATGGGCGCACTCATCGTCCTCTACCGCGACAACCAGAGGCTCCGCGACAAACGCGAAGAAGACGCCAAGACGATGACAACGGCGCTCATCGGCGGCACGGCGTCGCAGAATCGCATGGCAGACGCGCTCGAGGAGTTCACCCGCCGTCTCCCCGAGTGGATTTCCGGACGCTCCAGGACGCCGAGCCCACGTGGAGGA
>JBOGJF010000228.1:0-4024 GCA_050747785.1 Vicinamibacteria bacterium | reverse complement strand
GACCGGTGCCGCCTCGTCGCCGACTTCCGTGTCATCCCGGTTCGGTGTGGGGGTTCCGCGGTTCTCGGGCGCCGATCCCACGCTGCTGGCCGTCGTGTCGGTTCCCTCGGCAGATGGTGTGCTCGAGGCCGGGTTGGCGATGCGACCCTGGTTGGATACCAGCTCCCGATCGGTGATGACCTGTACCTCCGCGCCGGTTTCTTTGTTCTTCTTTCGCCGCTCCTTTTCCTTCTGTGCCAGCTCGCTCAGTGACTGGCCTGCTCCAAGGGCGGGGATGGCGAGCAGCAGGAGCGCTCCGATGAGAGTGCCGTGTTTCATGGACCCATTCTAGTTCCGAGGCCGGCGGTCTTCAAGTCGCGTGGGAGTGTGCGGTGGCGCCAGCTGCAACCTACTGCGACTAAGCGGGTTGGCAGCACGGCGAAAGCTCTTTCGATTGGATGGCTCACCTTGACTCGGTGTTCCGGACAAGGTCGATAGACGCCTTCAGTAGGCGTTAGTCGATAGACGCCTTCAGTAGGCGTTAGGTGATGATCCCGAGCTTGCCTTTACTCGGTGGTTTCGTCGCCTTATCATGTCTCCGGGGTGCGGGGGAGGACGTGACATGGGTTTGATCGCCAACCGGATGGCGGTGCTCGGAACGGAGAATGCCTTCAGGGTAGGCGAGGATATTGCGCGCGCCGAAAAACGCGGCTTAGACGTCATCCGCTTCACGCTGGGCGAACCGGATTTCAGCAGCCCCGCGCACGTAAACCAAACGGCCATCGACAACATTCTCAAGGGTAACACCCACTACGTGGATCCCGCCGGCATTCTGGGATATCGCAGTGCAGTCGCGCACTACGTCTCGCGCACCCGGGATCTCGACATCGATCCCGATCGAGTCGTCGCGCTGCCGGGAGCCAAGCCAGGCATCGGTTACTCGGTGATTTCCTACGTCAACCCGGGCGACGAGGTGATCTACCCGAGCCCGGGATTCCCGATTTATGAATCCTGGGTGACGTTTCTCGGCGCCAAGCCCGTACCCCTGCACCTGCGACAGGAAAAAGACTTCGCGTTCGACCCGGAGGAGCTCGGCGCCCTCATCACCGAGAAGACCAAGCTCGTCATTTTGTGCTCGCCTTCCAATCCCACCGGGGGTGTACTTTCGCGTGAGATCCTGGAAGGGGTCGCGGATGTGATCAAGCGAAGGGCCCGTCCCGACATCAGAATCTACTCCGACGAGATTTACGAGCGGATTACCTACGACGGATTTCGTCACTACTCGATTGCCTCGGTGCCGGGAATGGAGGAGCTCACGATCATTTCGAGCGGTCACTCCAAGAGCTTCGCGATGACCGGCTGGCGGACTGGTTTCGCCGTCCTTCCCACCGTGGACGAAGCGAGGGTGTTCAAGCAGCTCAACATCAACATCGTGAGTTGCGTCCCTCCCTTCGTCCAGGAAGCGGCGCGCGAGGCTTTCGAGAGCCCAAAGACCGATGCGGTGGTAGAGCACATGGTGTCGCAGTTCAAGGAGCGTCGAAACTACATGGTTCCGGCGCTCAACGAGATACCCGGCGTGCGTTGCAATCGGCCGCTGGGAGCGTTCTATCTTTTTCCTCAGGTGGATGGCGCTTGTCGCGAGCTAGGCATTCATGAGTACTTCGAGAGGCTCCCCGACGAGGCGAAGCGGGTGACCAGCCCCTCCACTCTCTTGATGCGCTTTCTCATCTACCGACACGGCGTCGCGGTCGTGGATCGTCGGAGCTTCGGCGCTATCGGAAGCGAGGGGCAGCACTTCGTGCGAATCTCCATCGCCACCGACCTGGACACTCTCAAGCGGGGTATAGAGCGACTTCGTCAGGCCGCCAGCGATCGTGACGGGTTCACCGCCTTCACCAGAGATCGTGAGGCCGTGGGGTTGCCGCTATGAAGATATTCCTCACGCGCAAGATGCCGGACGTCGGGATGGAGATTCTGAAGCGTGCCGGTGAAGTGCGGCTCGGCGTCGATTCGGAAACGAGCACGGTACCCCGGAAGTCGCTCCTCGATGGGGTCCAGTCAGCGCACGTTCTAGTCTCCATGCTGACCGAGGCCGTGGACCGAGAGCTCCTCGAGGCCGGTCGCCGTCTTTTCGGCGTCGCCAATTATGCGGTGGGCTACAACAACGTGGACGTGATCTCCGCGACCGAGCTGGGCGTTCCCGTCACGAACACTCCGGGCGTTCTGACCGATACGACGGCCGACCTCGCCTGGGCGCTCCTGATGGCAGTCGCGCGCAATATCGTTCCCGCCGATCGTTACATGCGCTCGGGCCGGTTTCGTCTTTGGGGACCGAATCTCTTTCTGGGAGCGGACGTGAGCCGTGGTGGGAGTGGAGAGCCAAAGGTTCTGGGCATCGTCGGTTTCGGTCGCGTCGGTCAAGCGGTGGCGCGGCGCGCCCAGGGGTTTGACATGCGCGTGCTGGCGCACGACCCGGTGTTGAAAGACCTGATTGGGAAGACGGAGGGCGTCGAGTACGCGGAGCTCGACGACCTGCTGGCGCAGAGCGACTTCGTGACCCTGCACACCCTCTTGGACGAGAGCACCCGGCACCTCATCGATGCGGGATCCTTCGAGAAAATGAAACCCACCGCCTATCTCATCAACACCTCCCGGGGTCCGGTCGTGGATGAAAAGGCGCTCGTCGAGGCGCTGCGGCGGAAACGGATTGCCGGAGCGGCTCTCGATGTCTTCGAGAATGAGCCGGAAATGACTCCGGGCCTCGCCGAGCTCGAGAACGTCGTGGTCGTGCCCCATATCGCCAGCGCGAGTCGCGACACGCGAAACCAGATGGCGACCAAGTGTGCGGAAAATGTCGTGGCTTTGCTGAGACGTGAAAAGGCCCCCAACTGCGTCAATCCGGAGGTCTACGATACCGAGGCCTACCGACGACGCCTCCGACAAGAGTAACGAGGCTTCCGAGGCAGGCTCCGATTTCTCTCCCTTCCACTGCCGTAACCCATAGACCCGGTTCGACTAGGAGGAGCGTTCCTGGTAGTCTGGAATCGGAGGATTGTTTGTCGGAACAGCACGTCATTCTCTACGATGGCGTTTGCGGGCTTTGCGATCGCCTCACGCGACTCGTCATCCGACGCGATGAACGGCATCAGTTTCGGTTCGCCCCCCTCCAGGGTGGTTTCGCCACCAGGATCCTCTCGCGTTACGGCAAGGATCCTCGCGACCTGGACACGCTCTACGTGATCCTCGGGCGCGGAACGCCTTCGGAGTCGCTTCTTTCGAGATCCGACGCGGTTTCCTTCGTGCTGGGGGAGCTCGGTGGAATCTGGAAGTGGCTGGGCGCCGTCATCCGTCGGCTCCCTCCGACGTGGGCAGACGGCGCCTACCGGCTGGTGGCGCGTTACCGCTACCGAGTCTTCGGGCGATACGACTCGTGTCCTGTCCCGGAGCCTTGGGAACGAGATCGCTTCATTGCCGAGAGCGGCGACGAGCGGGGCGTCTTCGTAAACTCATGATTTGACAGGTGGTGAGGGGCGGGTCTATAGTCAAAGACCCGCTCTCTCGAGCCACACGGAGCGTTGAGATAGGCTGTCATGGCACCCCTACCCGAAAAAATCGGTAAGTACGAGATCCTCGGAGAGCTCGGCCGGGGAGCGATGGGAACGGTCTACAAGGCCCGGGATCCCGTTCTCGATCGGGAAGTGGCCATCAAAACGATGTCCGAGGAGCTCCTCGCCGACGAGGAAATGCGTGAGCGCTTCTTCCGCGAGGCCAAATCGGCCGCCCAGCTGCAGCACCCCAACATCGTGACGATATACGAGCTGGGGAAAGCGGGGCTCGGTGACGGGGTCGAACGGCCATTCATCGCGATGGAATTGCTCGACGGTCATGATCTCGGCGAGATCGTCGATCACCGTCGCATCACACGATTGGAAGAGAAGATCGGCCTCGTCGTGCAAATGTGTCGCGGCCTGGATTTCGCGCACAAGCGTGGCGTCATCCATCGCGACATCAAGCCGGGGAACGTCCAGGTGCTGCAGGATGGAAC
>JBOGJF010000227.1:0-4292 GCA_050747785.1 Vicinamibacteria bacterium | reverse complement strand
CCCCTAGGCGACGCAGTGGAGGCGGTAGTCACAGGAAAGAAACTCCCGACACGTATTGTAGCATTGGTGGTATCCCGCGCTCCAACCGGGGGGCGCAACGAGGCCGAGCCCATGCGTAACCGAATGGATCTTCTCGTGATGGCCGGCGGCGCCACGGTCTTCGCGGCCGCCACCGCCGCCATGCTCCAGCGGTGGGAGCCTTTTGCCACATGGTACTACTCGTTCGCCTGGTGGACCTATATCGTCTTCGCCGATGCGTGGAATCATCGGCGGACCGAGCGAAGCGTCTTGCTGCGCAATCCGGAGGCTCCCCAGATGCTGGCGCTGTCCATCACCATATGGGCTACGTTCGAGGCCTACAACTTCCGGCTCGGCAATTGGTACTACATCGAGATCCCTTCCGACCAAGTTCTGAGATGGATCGGCTACTCGGTTGCGTATGCCACGGTGTTGCCGGGGATCTTGGTGACCGCCGAGATTCTGAGCACGGTAGGGGCTGGACGCGCCGGCTCGGGCCTGGCCTTACCCCGACGTTTGGCTACCTACCTCTTCTGGGGAGGACTGGTCGGGAGCGTCCTACCGTGGATTTGGCCCAGGTATTTCTTCCCGCTGGTCTGGCTAGGTCCCACGGCGTTCTTCATGGCGGTCAACTTCCGATCCGGAGGCATCGAAGGCAGGGGACTCTTGACCGACATTTCCCAACGCGGGCTGGGAAAGCTATACCGCTTAGCGGCGTCGGGAATGATCTGTGGTCTTCTCTGGGAATGCTGGAACTATTGGGCTCGGAGCAAGTGGATCTACGATATCCCTTTTTTCGGCGGATCCCCGCTCTTCGAGATGCCTCTCGCCGGCTTCCTGGGTTTCCCGCCGTTTGCGGTCGCCTGTCATGAAATGCACGAAACAGCGCGGACGCTTCTGAACCGGATGCGGCCCTACCCGGTGGCGCGATTCGTAGTTTGGCTAGTCCTCGCGGTCGCGGTAGGTTGGGTCTATCGAGGCATCGATGCCTTCACGGTTCGGAGCTTCCAACCATAGGTCATCCACCCGTGTTGGCCCGTCTCATTGGACTCTAAGGCAGCTTCGGCTTCCCTGCCTTGGTCCAGGCGGTGTACCAATAGCTCGCGATGTCTTTGGACGAGTCCGAGAGTCGCTCGTTGACGATGCCTTCGGCTCTTAGCCACAGGCCCTCGTAGTAGAAGCGGTCGTAGCTCGAAGTCCCCTGGTTGGAGAAGTAGTCGATGAGGAGGAGATTGTCCATCCAGACGAAGGATCGGACCAAGATGGAGATCAGGTAACGATCCGGGTTGTCGAGATAAATGGCGGCGGGCGCCTTGACTCTCAGATCGTTCCCGTAGATCTCGATCAATCGGCTATCCAATCTCGACCGAAAACCATCTTGTCCGGTGAGCGCACCGTCGCCGTACTTGGAGAGATTCAGGGGCTGATGGAGATCGTTCAAGTACAGTACGATCTCCGCCGAGTGCAGATCGATGGCCTCGAGCTCCACCTTCTGGAATGCCTGCTCGAGCTTCTGATAGGTCTCGATGAGCCTCCAGGGAAGGTCGCCGACCTCTTCTACTTTCTCGGCGCCATATTTCTCTATCGCCGAGTCCCGACTTACCGGCAAATCGTCGAACGGGAAGGCCTCGAGCGAGTCGACCTCGAAAATCCATCTCGGCGCACCGATGGAAAGGTCCTCAAGCTGTTGCATCAGCTGAGCCTCTCGTTTCTCGTAGAAACCCTTGAGGGGGCCCGGCAAGGCCTCAATGGCCTCCTCCGCGGCGAGTCGATGTGCCACATCACCCCACGCGAGTGCGTGGCTGGACCATACCAACGGTACGTAGAGAAACAGGGTCACCCAGAATGCATTCCGCCACGACATGATGGCTCCTGTATCAATATCGGCCCGCTTGGTCATTCCGCAAAGCATTCTAGATCCAATTCACAGGCTCGATCAAAACCAGGCCGTCGCCCCGGTGGGATCGGCGAGGAATAGAATAACGACCCTTGACCTGCGAGAGGATGGTATAGCCGTGGCGTACCGAAGCGGCGAGGTATGGACCGCGCGCGACATGAGGCCGTATAATATCCGAATGAGACAACGAGTGGCAGACAAACTGTTCCCAGCCTCCGCCCTTGCCGCTGCGCTCCTCGCCGGCTGCGGCAACGACGACTCTCCAGCCGGTGCCAGCATTACCATCCCCGCACCGGTGATCGTGGACCCCCAGCAGGGTGCCGAGCTCAATGACGAGAGACCCACGCTGGTCGTCAGCAACGTCACGGTGAGCGACGGAAGCACGCCCAGCTACGCCTTCCAGGTGGCTAGGGATGCCGGCTTCGCCAACGTGGCGGCCGAGATCTCGGGAGTGGCGCAGG
Organism: Vicinamibacteria bacterium; assembly: GCA_050747785.1. Classification (GTDB taxonomy): domain Bacteria; phylum Acidobacteriota; class Vicinamibacteria; order Marinacidobacterales; family DATDRI01; genus CBDANW01. The sequence continues at coordinate 1,916 of JBOGJF010000227.1, read as the reverse complement.
ATCCTAGCGGACAGACGTCTTGGAGAGTCAACGTCGCGCTCGGAAACGGTGATCACTTCTGGCGGGCGCGGGCCCGGGTGGGGGGGACCGATGGGCCATACTCCGCGGCGGCAGACTTCAATGTTCTCACCCCCTTCAAGTCCGACGAGCCTCGCGACGGTGTTCTGGTCTTCGATCCGCTCACCAACGGGACGACGGTGGGCACGCGGCGGGGTGGAGTGTTCACCGACGAGGGCTGGTTGGTCAATTCCCCCTCGAACCAAATCATCTACAACATGGACACCATCGAGAGCGGGTTCCTAGAGGTGGACATCAAGGGACTCGATATCCGCAACCTCGGCGGTGATAAACGTAATCTCTTCGTCATGTGGGATCCCGTGTCCAGCAACGACTTGACCACCAACCCCTATCGGGCCAGCGTGCAGAAGCAAGACCGCAGCACAACCAACACGCTCAGATACCTGCGGGTTCGATGGATCTCCAACGGGAGGCAGATAGACGCCTTCAGCGGTTTCCTGGGGTGGCACCCGGAACGCGCGCATCATTTCCGCTGGCAGTGGGGACCTGAGGGACCGGAGCGTCGTCTGTACGTACGTCTGTTCATCGACGGCGATCAGCGTATCTTCTTCGAGTACCGCGAGCCCTATCGTCCCAAGCTGCACCGTATCGAGCTCGGTGCGGGCGGTCGTTTCGAGACACCCGAGGGTGCCAGCTATTCGAACCTGGTGATCGGGGTACGGGAGTAGCTCGGTTGGAGGTGGGAGCTCAGGCAGATGAATCCACCAAACTTCACCATGTGGGTGTCGCTCGAAGCCACGGCGTATCGCCAGGGTCCGGACTCTTCCGGCGCGAAACGAACCTTCCAGATTCCTGGGCCGTCGTAGGAGCCCATGGCCGTAAACGTGGCGCCCGAAGGCGATGTGAAAACTGCGCGCGCCCAGGCCTCCCCGGGAAGAGCGCTCGAAGGAAGCGCAATCTCGACCGGCTGGCCCGCCTGAACCCGCGACGCGGCGTTCACAACCGCCACCGACGCCCGACGTCCAGCCACTCCCGAGCTATTCACTGCGGCGATCTGGTAGACATAGCTCTCGCCGGGTGTGGCGCTTCGGTCGGTATAGCGGCTCGCGGCTGCAGGCACGCTCGCGAGATGCTCGGCCTTGGCGCCCGGGGCCCGGCGGTAGATTCGGTACTCGAGGATGGCGCTTTGGGATTCCTGGCTGGCAGTCCAATTCAGGCTCACGACGGCCTCCGCCGAGCGGGCGGTAAAGTTCGGCGGCGCCGCGGGCGGCGTCGAGTCGCGTTTGCCGAACGTCACCATCTTCATCACCTGGCCTCGGCCGTGCTCATGCGATTCAAAGCCGAGGTAAAGATTTCCATCGCCGGCCACGTAGCCGTAGTGGAGGAAGGTCTTCTCCAGGGGTAGACCTGGAGCACTCTCGGCGACGACAACCATCGCTTCCGGATCCACCACTCGAACCGAGCCGCCTCCCACCAGGTAGACGTAACGGCCCTCGGTGGCGAGCCAATGCTCACCCGCACCCGGGAGCATGTTCACGATCGTAAAGCTCGCCGGATCGATTTTCACCAGAGCGCCTCCCTTCTTGTTGGCGGTCGGCCCGTCCTCGGGCGACGTGTAGAGAAATCCGTTGTGCGGGAGATAGACGTTACCTCCGTAGCGGTAGATCCCCCGAGGCATGCGAAGCGTGGCATCGACCTGGAGCGTGTCTAGATCGATGCGGTAGTAGCGATCCGCCGTCGCCGGGCCGGAGAAAGGAGGAACTCCAAGCGCGTAGAGATGCGAACCGTCGTAGTTCATCCCGTGAGAGCCGTCGTTCTTTGGAAGCGTGACTGTCCCCACGAGCGTCATGGAGTGGGGCTCAATCTTGGCTATGCTGGCGGGAGTCTCCCTTCGGATC